>NZ_JBJEXT010000049.1:0-108607 GCF_051886055.1 Mitsuokella apri
ATGAACTCCATCATCACGAGAATTACTGCTTTGCCGGCGAAGATGTCAAAAAGGGCACGGTACTTGTCAAAAAAGGCACAGAGCTTACGGCGGCACACCTCGGGGTGCTCGCGAGCCTCGGCTTTGGCAAGGTCAAGGTTTTCCGCCGCCCGCGCATCGCGATTGCGAGTACGGGCGATGAGCTCGTACTGCCGGGCGAGCCCCTGCAGCCTGGCAAAATCTACAACAGCAATCTCTACGTGCTGGCCGGACGTCTGCAGGAACTCGGCTTCGAGCCGGAAGTTCTCGGCATATTGCCGGATGATGTCGAGGAAGCAGCTAAATTTATTGATGCCTGGCGCGACAAGGCAGACCTGTTTTTGACGACAGGCGGCGTATCGGTCGGCAAGAAGGACATCATGCACGGCGTCGTCAAGAAAATCGGCACGCGCCTTTTTTGGCGCGTCTGCATCAAACCGGGGGCACCGGTCATTGCCTACACGGCGGGAAATATGCTCGGCATTGCGCTTTCGGGCAATCCCTTTGCTTCGTATGCGACGTTTGAACTCTTGACGCGGCAGGTGCTCGCGAAATTCTCGGGACGCTGTTCGGTGCAGTATACACCGGTGGCAGGCTTCCTCGCCGATAAATTCCCAAAGCCAAGTTACGGACGCCGTTTTATCCGTGCGCATTACAAGGATGGGATTTTCACGATTCCTACACAGCATGATTCGGGCTCGCTGTTTTCGGCCGCGGGCTGCAATGCACTCATTGATATCCCTGCGGGCACGGGGCCTGTGCCTGCAGGCTCTCGCGTCCAAGGCGTTCTTTTGTGAGGTGAAGGTCATGTACGACCGCTATCAGCGAAAAATTGAATACGTGCGCATCTCGCTGACGGACCGCTGCAATCTGCGCTGCCGTTACTGCATGCCGGAAGAGGGCATCAAGAAAATGCGCCATGAAGATATCCTGACATTTGATGAGATTCTTCGCGTCGTGCGCGCGCTGGCGGCTCTCGGTGTGCGCAAGGTCCGGCTGACCGGCGGTGAGCCTCTGGTCCGCCGCAATATTGCCGAGCTTGTCCGCGAAATCCATAAAATTGAAGGCATTGAGCAGATTGCCCTGACGACGAACGGCGTGCTGCTGGCCGATATGGCCGATGAACTCGTTGAGGCAGGACTCACGGGCGTCAATATCAGCCTTGATACGCTCAAGGCCGCGACGTTTGCCGACATCACACGCCGTCCTGTGTTCTCGCGCGTCGAAGCGGGCATCGAAGCCGTGCATGAAGCTGGCCTTACGGATGTCAAGTTCAACTGTGTGCCGATGCAGGGCATTAACGAAGCGGAACTGCCCGCGCTGGTCGAGCATTTCACGCATCTGCGTCCCTGGAAATTCCGCTTCATCGAACTCATGCCAATCGGCTGTGCCTATGAAGCCGGTCTCAAGGGCATCCCCATGGCCGAGGTGCGAAGTATTTTAGAGAAGGCGCTGGGGCATCTGCGTCCCATGCAGCCGGCCAAAGGCGTATACGGACCGGCCGTCTACTATCAGGCCGAAGGATTCCGCGGACAGATTGGCTTCATCGATGCGATGGAGCATAAATTCTGTTCTTCGTGCAACCGCGTGCGGCTGACAGCTGAGGGCTTTCTCAAGCTCTGCCTTAATGCGAAGACGGGACTTGACCTCAGAACACTGCTGCGCAGCGGCATTGGCGATGAAAATCTTCGTCTGGCCCTGCAGCAGGCCATTTACCATAAGCCGGAGGAGCATTTCTTCAAGACTTCTTCGTATGAGGAAAAAGACAGCCGCGCCATGTATCAGGTCGGCGGCTGATTCACAGCAGATATATGCTTGCTGTTATGAATTCGTTGAACGAAATATATATAATGGAGGACTTTCATGGGAACGATTAAGGCACTTTGCATCAGCGAGAAAAAAGGCACGCTCAAGACACCGGTACATAAGGCTCTTTTTCATACCGAATGGGGCATGGTCGGCGATGCTCATGCAGGCCGCTGGCACCGTCAGGTCAGTTTCTTAGGGCTGGCCGAGATTGAAGCATTCCGCAAACGCGGCATCGATGTCAAACTCGGCGCTTTTGGCGAAAATATCGTAGCGGAGGGCTTTCACTTCAAGGAACTGCCTGTCGGCACGCGCCTGCGCGCCGGTGAAGTCTGGTTTGAGATTACGCAGATTGGCAAAGAATGCCATAAAAGCTGTGCGATACGGAGTCAGGTCGGCGACTGCATTATGCCGCGCGAGGGCGTTTTTGCGCGCGTACTGCATGGCGGCTGGCTCGAAGAGGGCGATGAGCTTGAGCTTGTCACGGAGAAAATGCCCCTTGACGCGGCCATTATCACGGCCAGTGACAAAGGCAGCAAGGGACTGCGTGAGGATACGAGCGGTGCGAAGGTACAGGAAATGCTCGAAGCTGCTGGTTATACGGTAGCGCAGAAGGTCATTCTGCCGGATGAGCAGCAGGACATCGAACATAAGATGCGTTCGTTCGGCGACCTGGGCATCGGTCTCGTCGTGACGACGGGCGGCACGGGCTTCTCCGTGCGCGATGTGACGCCGGAGGCGACACTTGCCGTCTGCGAACGCTTGACGCCGGGTATCCCTGAGGCGATGCGCGCCCTTTCGATGCAGGTCACGCACCGCGCGATGCTGAGCCGTGCACAGGCGGGCATCTACAAGCGGACGCTCATCGTCAATCTGCCGGGCAGCCGCAAAGCGGTAGAGGAATGTCTGGGCTTTGTGCTGCCGGAACTTCAGCATGGCCTCGACATCCTGCGCGGCGATGCGAGCGAATGTGCACGCAAATAAGAGGGTGACAGCGTGGATTTTTCAGATGTTGCACTGCTCATTATTGCGGGCGGCCGGAGTTCACGCATGGGCGTGGATAAAAGATTTCTCACGTTTCAGGGGATTGGTCTGTTGGAGCGCCTTTGCCTGAAAACTGCCAAACTGCCCTTTGCCGAGCGCTTTCTCTGTGTTGAGCAGGTCTCGCCGGAGCTGCAGGAGCTGGCGGACCGTTTCGGGCTGACGCTCGTGACCGATGTTCTTTTGGAGCGCGGCCCGATGGAGGGCATCCAGCGCGGCCTCAGTTCGATGAAATCTTCGTATGCGCTGGCCTTATCCTGTGATATGCCGTTCCTGTCTTTGGCGAAGCTGCGCTTTTTGCTGGCCGCGGCCCATAAGCAGCCAAATCTGCGCGCGGTCCTGCCGCGTACGGAGCGCTGGCAGCCGCTGGCATCTCTTTACCATCGCGATATGGCGGGGCATTTTGCCGCGGCTTTGGCCCGCGGGGATGGCAAGCTCGGCATCATCATCGATGAAGTACCGCATGCCTGCGTGGATTTTCCCGACTCATGGGATTTCTTCAACGTCAATACCATGGCCGACTGGCAGCTGGCCTGCGGCCGCATGGCCAATGAAGAAAGAATCGTGCCGCTGGTGACCATCTCTGCCCCGGCTTCCAATACAGGCAAGACGACGTTCATCGAGAAACTGCTGCCAAAGCTCACGGAGCAGGGCCTGCGTGTCGGCGTGGTCAAGGGCGACTGCCATGGCTACGATGTCGATGAAGAAGGCAAGGACAGCTGGCGCTTCAAAAAAGCGGGGGCCAGCGGCGTGGCTGTTGTTTCGCCGCGGGGCTATTTCATTGAACAAAAGACACAGCAGCGTGAAAACCTCGTGGAAATTGCCAAGCGGCTCCATGATGTGGACCTCGTGCTCATCGAGAGCCGCCGCCATGGCACAGCTCCTGTTATTTCCCTGTATCGCGGCAAAGGCGAGGCGGAGCTTACGGAAGATACGGCGGTACTTTTTTCGAAAACGCCGCAAGGCATAGAAGGGGTTCGCGAATATTTACTCGATGATATTGATGCCGCCGCACGGCTTGTGATGTTTCTGATGGGCAGTGCCGGATTAAATTGACATGAGAACATCTTGGTGGTATCATACAGGCAAGGGAGTACTCCCGCAAACAAGATCTAGATTGAAACTGCTGAACAGCTGATGGCTTCTGTTTTTTCGACAGGAGTATCAGCTGTTTTTTTCTTGCCCGGACTGCAGCCGGACGAGTAAGAACATGAAAAATGCTGCAATGATTCAGGGAATGTGGAGGTTTATCATGAAATCGCGAAAAAGAATATCAACAGCGATGACATTTATTCTGCTCTTCGGCGTGGTCAGCCTGTTTTCGGACATGACCCATGAAGGTGCTGACAGCATACGCGGTGCGTACTTATCGATTATCGGTGCTTCGGCTGGCACGATTGGTTTTATTTCCGGCCTCGGTGAACTCATCGGCTACTCGCTGCGCTATGTATTTGGCCGTATCTGCGATAAAACGCGTGAATACTGGCGTATGACAATTCTTGGCTATGTACTTGATGTCATCTGCGTACCGGCTCTGGCCCTTGTCGGCGAGCATGGCTGGATTGCCGCCTGCGTCCTGCTCGTCTTCCAGCGTCTGGGCAAATCCATCAAGAAACCGGCAAAAGATACCATTATGTCATTCGCCGCGACGCGGGAGGGCGTGGGCAAGAGTTTTGGCATTCAGGAAGTGCTCGACCAGATTGGTGCGTTTCTTGGCCCGGTGTTCCTCTATGTCATCCTGCTCAGCAAGACGACGGGCACGACATTTGAGCGTTACAGCTTCTGTTTTGCTATGCTGTTGATTCCTGGCCTGCTCACGCTGTTTTTCCTCATCCTGACGAAATGGAAATTTCCGAATCCGGACCAGTTTGAACCGGAGCCAAAGCAGTACATTCCCTTCCATATGAAAAAGCATTTCCGCTTCTACATTGCCGGCATCAGCTTTTTTGCCTTTGGCTTCATCGACTATGCCATCATTGCCATGCATGTAGTGCGGACGTATATCGACCCGGCGGGCGGTTCTCTCCTGACGCAGGAAAATCTGCCGCTCCTCTATGCTCTGGCCATGCTGGTGGATGCGGTGGCAGCGCTGTTTTTCGGCCTTCTTTACGATAAAAAGGGCATGAAGGCGCTGGTCATTTCGACGCTGCTGTCCGCGCCTTTTGCCATCTTTATCTTCGGTGCTCATTCTTTTGCCGCCCTGCTGCTGGGAGTCATGCTCTGGGGCGTCGGCATGGGGGCTCAGGAGTCCATCCTCAAAGCCGTGGTGGCAAAGATGGTGCCAAAAGCGAGCCGTGCTACGGGCTACGGCGTTTTTGAATGTTCGTTTGGCATTTTCTGGTTCCTTGGCAGCTGGCTTTTAGGCCTGCTCTATGACTGGAATCTCACGCTGATGATTGCCGTATCGGTCCTTACTCAGCTGGCAGCCGTACCGTTTTATCTCAAAGTGGACAAAGAACTTCGCCGCAGCATCTGACTATTTTCTGTGCATAAATAAAATCACGATGTGATATGCAGCACTCTGATAGTGATGAAAATCACTGCCTTATTTCAGAGAGAATATCACAGCGTGATTTTTTTATGCATTTTCTATGTTTTTTCGATGTTAAAAACGTTTTGCAATATAATTTGTGCTTTTATGATTGATTTTGTGTGAAAAAAGTTGTTTACAGGCAGAAAGATAAGTGAGATAATAACTTTGCAATATAAAACAAGCATAAACAATAAATCTGTTTTATATATTATAGGGGGGATTTATGATGAAAGCAAGAGAGGATGAACTCACCGATTATCCGGTCATTCGCTATGTCAGTCAGCAGGATTCTTTCATTGACGACCATAAGTACACGTCAATGGAATGTTACCTTGACATCAATCTGAACGGCAACCGGTTCACGACCTCGTTCTGCTCACCGGGGGACCATGTGGATTTGGTTATCGGAATCTTGGCACAAATGGGACAGATTCGCAGTTACGACGATATCGTCAGCCTCGATATTGACGAAGAAGCACTGCAGGCCGACGTCATGACGACAGAACTGGCACAGGCCTGGGCGGCAAATCATGCGAGTGACCCGCGCTATTTCCGCGCACGCGAGATTCTTGACTGTGAACCGGAAAAAATCTTTGAGCGGCCGCGCGATGTACGCTTCAAAGCCAGTGACATTTTAGCCTGTGCCGACAAACTCTTGGCGGAGCTTGCAGCGACGCATGAAAAGACGAACGGCGTGCACAGCGGCATCATCTGGGACCAGCAGGCCGAGAAGATTCTTGTGTTCCGCGAGGACATCGGCCGCCACAATGTCTTTGACAAGCTCTACGGCTGGACATTGCGTCATCATATCGATATCACGGATAAAATCATTATCTTCAGCGGCCGCTGCTCGTCTGAGATGATGATGAAGCTCGGACGCATGGGCATTTCGACCGTAGCCGCAAAATCCGTGCCAACGACGCTTTCATTGGCCCTTGCCAAAAAGCTCGGCATCACCTTGGTCGCACGCATGGCACCGGGCAGCTTCTGTGTTTACACAAATCCAGAACGCATCATCTGCTAAATAAAAAAATTTTACGAATGAGGATAAATATTTAATATAACGCAGTGTAAATCATATTTACATAAATTATATCTTAATCAAAGGAGAGAGATAAGATGGATTTGAGCAGACGCGATTTTCTCAAAGCCGCTGGTATTGGCGGCCTCAGTCTGGCATTCTCCAGTCTCGGTTTTGACCTGCAGGAGGCCAAAGCGGCGGCACATACGTTCAAACTCAAGGGAGCGCGTGAATTCACGTCAATCTGCCATTTCTGCGCCTGCGGCTGCGGCGTCGTCGGCTATGTCAAGGATGGCAAGCTCATTCAGCTCGAAGGTGCGGTAGACAGTCCGATAAACCGCGGCGCACTCTGCAGCAAAGGTCTTGGCTATGCGACGATTCCAAATTCCAAGGAGCGCGCGACAAAGCCTCTGTACCGCGCGCCGGGCAGTAATCATTGGGAAGAAATCAGCTGGGATGAGGCCATTGACCGCGCGGCTAAAGCGATGAAGAACGCCCGCGAAAAAGGCTGGAAGCAGACCGAAGAGATCGACGGCCAGACGTATGAAGTCCGCCGCACCGACGGCCTTTCCTTCATTGGCGGCTCGCAGATCAACAATGAGGAATGCTATCAGAACATCAAGATGGCCCGCGCGCTCGGCGTTGTCTACATCGACAATCAGACGCGCGTCTGCCATGCCAATACGCCGCCGGCCATGGGTGCTGCGTTTGGCCGCGGTGCTATGACGAATCCTTGGGGCGATCTCAAGAACACGAAGCTCGTCTGGATTGAGGGCTCGAACCTCGCCGAATGCCATCCGATGGGCCTCAAGAATGTCATGAAGGCGCGCGAGCAGAACGGCACGAAAATCGTTCATGTCGATGTGCGTTACACGCGTACGTCGAAAATCGCGGATGATTTCTTCCAGCTGCGTCCGGGCACGGATATTGCGTTCATGGGCTATATCATCTCGCAGATGCTCGAGACGGGCAAGTTCAATAAGGACTATGTCCTGCGCAATACGAACGCTGCCTGCCTGCTGCGCGATGACTTCAAATTTGACGACGGCCTGTTCTCTGGTTTTGATGAAGCCAAGAAATCGTACACGAATACGGAGACGTGGGGCTATGCCCTTGGTGCCGATGGCAAACCGCAGAAGGCAAATGACCTCTTTGCACCGAATACAGTCATGTCGCGGCTCAAGGAATTCTACAGCCGCTATACGGTCGAGATGGTTTCGAACGTCACGGGCATGCCGGCCGCAGATATCCAGCGCGCGGCGGATATCTGGGTCAACCATGAAGGTCCGGCCATCATCATGTATGCCCTCGGCATGACGCAGCATACTATCGGTGTACAGAATATCCGCTGCTTCACGATTATGCAGCTGCTCAAAGGCAATATCGGTATCCCGGGCGGCGGCATCATCGCCATGCGCGGCCAGCCAAACGTACAGGCCTCGACGGATTTTGGCATCGAGTTCAACATGCAGCCGGGCTACCTCATCGCGCCGACGCATAAGACGAACACCCTCGCGAAGTGGACGGATGCTTATGGCACGTTCCGCCGCAAATGGTATGTCAATATGACCAAAGCATGGTTCGGCGAGCACGCAACGGCCGAAAACGACTACGGCTTCAATTACGGCGCCATCCGCAATGCCAATCATCCGGATTCCATCTACGCAATTTTTGAGGATGCTTACCGCGGCACGATGCACGCCCTCTATCTCTGCGGCCAGAATCCTCATGTGACAAATGCCAATGCCGGCCTTGTCCATGATGGCCTCTGCAAAATGGATTCGCTCATTGCACAGGATATTTTTGTCAACGAGACAGCAGAATTCTGGAACCGTCCGGGCGATAATCCTGCCGACATCCAGACCGAAGTCATCTTCCTGCCGGCCTGCTCGTACCTTGAACGTGAAGGCTCCATCACGAATTCGATGCGTCTCATTCAGTGGCGCATGAAAGGCCCGGATGCGCTTGGCGATTCCAAGCCGGATTATGAAATCAACGATATGCTCTGGAAACGTATTGTTGAACTTTATAAGGATTCCACGGAGCCGAAGGACGACCCGATTAAGTTCATGACGTGGAATTACTCGAAGGAGCATTACCTTGAGGATGTCATGAAGGAAATCAGCGGCTACGATGTCGCAACGGGCACGGTGGTCAACGGCATCGGCGAGCTCAAGGACAACGGCGAAACGGCTTCCGGCATGTGGATTTATGCAGGCTATTACGGCCGCGAGGGCAATATGACGGCGCGCCGCGGTCAGGAAGACCCGGGCAACGTCGGCATTTTCCCGAAATTTGGCTGGGCATGGCCGGATAACATTCATATCCTTTACAACCGCGCTTCGTGCCTTGAAGACGGTTCGCCAGCTGACAAAGAGCATCCGCTCGTCTGGTGGGATGCCGCTGCAGGCAAGTGGACGGGCTATGATGTGCCGGATGTCGGCAACCGCCAGCAGGGACCGGATACACCGGCAGGCCAGAAGCCGTTCCGCATGAATGGTGAAGGCTTTGCCCGCATTTATGCAGCGCCGTACAAGGACAAGAATCCGGACGGTACGACGCGCGATGCTTCTTCGACGCCGGTTGACGGCCCGATTCCGGAGCATTATGAGCCGTTTGAGAGTCCGACGCACAATGCCATGCATGAAAATGACAGTGCGCAGCACAATCCGTGCATCAAATATCCGCGCCTGCCGGAAAAACAGCCCATCGGCACAAAGGATAAATTCCCGTACGTACTCTGCAGCTCGGGTATTGCGGAGCATTGGTGCTCTGGCACGGTCACGCGCAACATCCCGTGGCTCAATGAGCTCGTCAAGGAGAATTTCGTGGAAATCAGCGAACAGCTGGCTAAGAAAATCGGCGTCAAGGCCGGCGATAAAGTCAAAGTCAGCTCGGCACGCAGCGAAATTACAGTCAAGGCCATGGTCACGAAGCGCGCACAGCCGCTTATGGTCAACGGCGAGGAGACGCACATGGTCTGGATGCCGTATTCCTTCGGTTTCAAGGGACTTTCGACGGGACCGAGCACGAACTACCTGACGAATGATGCCCTTGACCCGAATTCAGAGGAGCAGGAATTCAAGGCCTGCCTCGTCAATGTACAGAAAGCATGAGGGAGCGTTTTATGAAATCTGCTAACGAAACGAAGTGGGATGCGTATCTTGAGCAGCATGCGTATCTCAAGGAGACGGCCGGCTGGCGGAAATCTTTTGAAAAGGTTCTGCTCGAGACGGTTTCTCCCATCTCCCTGCCGCCGCAGGATACCTGGCAGTCTCTCGTAAAGGATGGTCTGCCGCTTTTGCAGCATGAAGAGCTGCAGCAGGAAATTACGGCGGCTGCTGCAGCTAAGCTGCAGGATGTACTGCAGAGCCTTTTAAAAGGTTCCGATATTGTTTTGCCAGAAGCAATGGAAAATTCCCTGAACGCGCTTGCCGCGTGGGCTGGGCAGACAGAACTTCCTTTGCGGCAGCAGCTTTTCCTTCTATTATTAAAGCAGGAAGACAAAGCCTTTGGCGAGTTTGTCAAAGTGCAGCAGCTTGAGGAAACCAGCCTGCGTCTCTTGGGCTGGGCTCTTCTCGACGCTCTCGTGCCGGCAGAAGCAAAAGACGCTGCTGTCTGGGAAACGATTGGCTGGAAGAGAAATTACTGTCCGGTCTGCGGCCGTCAGCCGGTTCTTGCCGTTCTGCGCAAAGAGCAGGAAGGCCGCGCGCGCTTCCTCGTCTGCGACGGCTGCCATACGGTCTGGCCGTATGCACGCGTAGGCTGCGTTTACTGCGGCAATGAAGACTTAAAAAAGATGCACGTACTGGAGCCGGAAGGCGAAGAAGCGATGCGTCTCGATGTCTGTGACAAATGCCATGCTTACCTGAAGACGTATCAGGGCAAGGATGAAAATGGGGAAGAAGAGATTTATCGTCACGACTGGGCAACGCTCCACCTCGATATTCTGGGGTCGGAGAGAGGCCTTGTGAAGAAGGGCAGCGTTTTGCTGGCCTCTGCAGAAGGGGAGGAAGAGTAAAATGGCACAAGAAATGGCAATGCTGCACGATATCGCACGCTGCAGCGCCTGCAGGGCCTGCATGGTCGCCTGCAAGCAGTGGCATGACCTGCCGGCGGATATGTCAACGCCGTTTGAGGGACAGTATCAGTCTCATAAGGATCTGACACCGACGACATGGACGCTCATTCGCATGACGGAACGCGTCGATGAGAAGAAAAAGTTCCATTGGGATTTCGTCAAGACGCAGTGCATGCACTGCGGAGATCCTGCCTGTGCGAAAGGCTGTCCGGAAGAGGCTATCGACAAACTGCCGACGGGCGCCGTGGTCATCAATCAGGATAAATGTGTCGGCTGCGGCTACTGCGTGGCCAACTGCCCGTTTGGCATTCCGAAAATCAACAAGGAGACGCATAAATCAACGAAATGCGATCTCTGCTTTGACCGCATCGAAGAAGGCATGACGCCTTCGTGCGCGAAGACCTGCACGGCCGATGCCCTGCAGTTTGCACCGTACGAAGAGATTGAGGAAATTGCCCGCCAGCGCGTGCAGGAACTCAAGAATGACGGGTATCCCGATGCCAATGTCTTCAATCCACAGGGCGTTGGCGGCGTGCACATGATTTATGTGCTGCCGGAAAAACCGGAGACGTACGGCTTTAAGCCGCAGGCTGTTACGCCCGTCTCCATTGATATCTGGAAGGATGTCGTACGTCCGCTTGGCAAGATCGCCGGTGCGGGTGCCTTGGTCGGTGTGCTCGGCCTTGCTGCAGTCAAGGGCCTGACGGGCAAGAACAAGGATGATAACGGAAAGGGGGAGAAATGATGTCAAAAAACACGACTTATATCAAACGCCATAAGAAAGGGTTCATCTACTTTCACTGGGTCAATGCGATTACGTTTTTCCTCTTATTCCTGACGGCGATGCCGCTTTATACGAATAAGTTCCTGTTCCTTTATGAGACGTTTGGTGCTGAGACGCTGCAGACCTGTCATCACATCCTCGGCGTCATTTTCCTGCTGAATCCGATTGTGGCCTTACTCTTCACGGCCCGCAGTGGCATTCTGACACTCATTCGCGAGGTCCTGCGTTTTGACAAGGATGATATTAAATTCCTCGTCAAATTCCCTGCAGAACTCATCGGCAGAGAGCCGAAAGATATGCCGAAACAGGGATTCTATAACGGCGGCGAGCGTTTGAATATTCTGCTGCAGGCCCTTCTCTGGCTCGGCTTTGTGGTCTCCGGCCTGACGCTCTGGCTCGGTGCCGGCCATATCTCTCCCTCTATCCGCACTTGGATGATTCCGCTGCACAGCATTTGTGCAGGCCTCGGCTTTGCCGCTGCCATCGGCCATATTTATCTGGCTATCGGCGTCAATCCCGATTCCTTCCACGGCATGCGCGACGGCACGGTCAAGGAGAGCTATGCGAAGCATCATCATGCGAAATGGACGGACCAGCTGGAAACAGAAGGCCGCCTTGAGCGTGAAATTAAATGAGTTGGAAAATCAGCTGTAATATTGACCTAACATAAAATAAAAATCCTGTCATGGTTTTCATGGCAGGATTTTTTTACTCTTCGGCGAAAAAGAATATATAGTTGTTCATAGCATAGATTGCATCGTATAGGAAACCTGAAAAAACGAACCAGGATATATTCATTTTGTTTTGCAACAAGGAAGAAGGGATCATCATGATCTGCAGGAAATGT
This sequence comes from Mitsuokella apri, assembly GCF_051886055.1. NCBI lineage: Bacteria > Bacillati > Bacillota > Negativicutes > Selenomonadales > Selenomonadaceae > Mitsuokella > Mitsuokella apri. Next base: position 12,132 of record NZ_JBJEXT010000049.1, read on the forward strand.
GGCCGTATGCTGGAGTCGGGGACGCGGATCTGTCCCTTCTGCGGCGAGCCGGCAACGCTGGCAGCCAGTCCTTTAAAACAGGGCATGCCGGAACTCATATTATTGAAGAATTTGGCACCCGTGCCGGCGACACGGCAGGAGACCATCGCAGAACTGCGCCGTTTAGAACCGTATTTTTTGGAGCTTGAGGATAAATATGCGACACTTTCGGACCTCTGGCTCAAGGCCGTCTGCTGGCAGCCGCCGTCGAAACAGCGCTGGGGCATTGGCGGTTTCCTTTTGGCGCTGCTGCTCTATCTTTTAATCGGCGTTCATCTGCCGGCTGCATCTGTCTTTATTTTTGTCGTATTGTGGGGGTTGATTTCGTATTTTGGTTATGCGAATTCCTTAAAAAAATTCGAATCGTATAAATTCCAGAATGAATGTGCCATCCGCAGAATCGAGAATGAGATACGAGCCCATTATAATGAAGCAAAAAATTGTTTTCTGCCGCTTGATTACACGTCACCGGCGGCCCTGCATGAACTGATAGCAGGGCTTGATTCCGGTATGATTGCCTCGTTTGAGGATTACCGCATCAATAATTGACGAGAAATTGAAAAGGGCATAAAAATACCGCATCGTGCTGATGCGGTATTTTTTAGTGGAATTTTTCTATGAAAGGATATGTCAGCCCGTTACCCAGGAGACGAAGTAAATGCAGAGTGGAATGGTCACGCAGGCAATGCCGATGATGTCGATATAAACACCCGTGCGGATCATCTTGGTGATGGGGATGTATCCGGATGCGTAGACAATGGCATTTGGCGGTGTCGAAACCGGCAGCATGAAGCCGAGCGAAGCCGAAAGGGCAATTGCAACCGAGACCGGGATGGGGCTCATGCCGGCGGAAACGGCTGCGGTGATGGCCAGGGGGCCAATCATGTTTGTCGCAGCCGTATGGCTCGTGAGCTCGGAGAGCAGCAGGGCCATGACGGAGAAGATGGCAACCATGGCAATCGGGGATGGCTCGCCGCCCATCATCGCGATGATGGCATCGCCGACCCATTTGGAAAGGCCGGTCTTATACATCATACCGCCCATGGCAAGGCCGCCGCCGAAGAGAATCAGCGTACCCCATTCGATGCCGTCTTTTGCATCTTTCCAGCTCAGCGTAAACTCGCGTTTCTTGAAATTGACGGGAATCAGGAAGAGCAGCAGAGCGCCAATCATAGCGGCGACCGCTTCTGGGAAGAGTTTATTATACATCTTGAGGACGGGCGAGCCGCTGCCGAGGGCGATGGAGAGGATGCCCGGCAGTACCCAGAGCACGACGGCCACGACAAAGCAGAAAACCGTATTTTTCTGCGCGCGCGTCCAGCTGCCGAGTTCTTTGAGTTTATTCTGGATGAAATTCTCAGCACCGTCGATTTTTTCAACATCGGCAGGGAACATGCGAATCAGGACAACGTAGGCAATGATGAAATAAGCAATCATAGCGATAATACCCCAGGTCATCCATTCAAAGAAGGAGACCTGAATATCCGTCATCTGGTCGAGAAAGCCGAGCATGATGAGGTTAGGCGGGGTGCCAATTGGCGTCAGGACGCCGCCGATAGAGCAGGCATAAGCGGTCATGAGCATGAGGCCGGTTGCATATTTATAATCGTAAAGGTCAATCTTGCGGCCGTTGACGGCAAACATCTCTTTGATGGAAGCGAGCAGGCCCAGGCAAATCGGGAACATCATGGCCGCGGTCGCCGTGTTGCTGACCCAGCCGGAGCAGAGGGCTGCGGCAAGGCCGGTAGCGAGGAAAATACGGCGTGGGTTGGAGCCAACCCAGGATCTTGAGAGCAGCCAGTAGGCAAAGTGTTTATCGATGCCATGTGTCATCATGGCTTTGGCGAGGATGAAGCCGCCCATGAAGAGAAAAATCATGGGGTTGGCAAAGGCGGAAAAAGCCATGCTGACCGGCACGACGCCCGTGATGACGGCCAGAGTCGGGCCAATCAGAGATGTTACAGGAATGGGAACAGGCTCAGTAATCCACCATAATGCAACGAGTACCATAATGGATAAGAGTTTATGGGCTTCAAGTGTCAACCCGTCAATCGGGGTAAAGAATACGAGCAGGGCAAGGATGGGCGCGCCAAAAAGTCCGATGGTGCGGCGGCGGCGGTCAAAGAGCTGCTCCGCGCGTTTCACGGCCAGCGCCTCTTGGTTGATCTGGTTCATGGATATTCCTCCTTCGACGTAGTAGTGGGATTGACTGCGCAAGTCAGAACTGTGTTATACGTCTTATGATACAGAAATATCAGAACTTTATCAATAGAAAAATGGCATTCAAACGATTCTTTTTAGGAATGATTGAATGCCATGCAATTAAATTCCATTATTTATAATGGAACACGATATGTTATTCATCTTCTTTTAAGTAGCGGCGGTCGAGAAGATCTTTGACGGTGCGCTGCTTGTTATTCTCAATATAGCGATGAATGAAGATGTTCGGAATGGCCACGCCGATGGCAATACCGATGATGATGGTAACGGCAGCCACGCCGTCGCGCATCATGGTGAGCAGGGCCGCAGGCGTGATATCCTGGATGTTTAATAGGGCAAAGAGGACGCGGTAGAGCAGAACACCAGGAATCATCGGGATGGCCGAGGGGATGGTCAGGATGATATTTGGTGCGTGGAACCAGTGAATGGCCTTGAGCGCAATGAGACCGACCGCAGCAGCCCCGAGGAAGGAGCCAGCCGTCTGGGAGAAGCCGAACTGCAGGACCATGACATTGCGCAGCAGCACGGTGATGATGCCGCCGACTGCGACGACGGGCAGCAGGCGCCGCGGGATATTAAAGATGATGGAGAAGCCCATGGCTGATATCGCGGCTGCTATGGCCTGCGAGAAGTAAATATTGTCCGGCTGCAGACTGACCGTTGTGAAGTCTGAGACATTGCCGAGACGAATCGCTATGACAATGCCAAACGTCATGGCCCCGACAATCAGCAGTGTGTGAGTCGCTCTGGTCATGCCGGAAACGATGAAATTATTCAGGAGATCATCGACGGCATTGATGAGCGGGATACCGGGGACGAGGAACAGTGTACAGGAAATGAGCGGATACCAGTTCATGCTTCCTGTCAGGAACTGCGTTGCCCAGGCATACATCGTGGTCGCAAAGGACGTGATAGCGATGACAGCATAGGTGTTGAAGGCATAATGATTGCAGAGTCTTCTGGTATAGAACCCGAGAAAAGCACAGATGGCCGTAAGCAAAAAATCCAGCCATGTGCCGCCAAAAAGCTTGCAGAAGCCGCCGCAGGCAGCGCCGGCGCCGAGTGCTGTAAGCCAGACAGGATAATTGCGCGGCCTGTTCTTGATGCGCAGCAGATGGCGTTCGAACTCGTGCAGAGAATAATTTTTTTGCAGCGCACGCCAGGTCAGTTTGCTGACAGCCGTAAGCGTGGTCATATTGATGCCATGTGTCTTGCATTTGCGGAATTCCGTATAAGAATGAGTCTCATCGTTGACATTGAGCATCAAGGTCGTGTACATGACATGCTGATGAATGCGGTCTTTCGGGATGCCCATGTAGGCTGCTGCACGCATCATATCGCGTACCGTACGGTCACTGTCGGCGCCATTTTCCATCAGAAGCTGTCCGGTGTGCAGGAGAAGATGCATCTTAGGACCGATTTCGGCGAAAGGTTCCTTGAGTTCTTCAAGTGACTTCTCGTCCTTTGTCTCCATGATTTTGCCCCCTTTTTGCTGTTTTTCATGAAGAAAGACTATGGTATATTGAAATTATACAATGCTTGGAGATGGCTTTCAAGCGAGTTGATAATTGACTAAACAAAGTATTTTCAGTGTCTCTATTTTTTGCTATAATCAGGTCAGAAGTGAGGCGGGAGGTGTCTTATTTGTATCCTTGGCAAAGAAATTGGCGAAGAAAAATGTTGGCTGTGTGTATAAGCGGTACCATTGGGCTCGGTACGGCTTTTCTGCCGGCAGGCAGGGCGGAAGCCGTTGATGCCTGGGCTGTTGCCGCGCAGTCTTTGGGTGTTTATGCCGCTTATAAATCGAGTCTGTCGAGTATCCTTGCTCTGGGCAATGATGTCAGCGCGCAGGTGCAGAGCGCCCGGCAGGATTTAAAGGAAAATGGCGAAGATGGGAATCATCACGATTGGGACGTCGTCAATCGCGTTATGAGGCAGCTGGTCAATAAAGGTCAGTATGTCCTCAGGACGAATTCCCTGCCCTTCATATGGGGCGTGAATAACAGCAGCGATTTCAATGCCTCGTGTTTCCCGACGGATTATGTCAGCATCAACCGCGCTCTGGTACGCGGCCTTGAGTGCGATGAGGATGAACTCGCAGCCGTCCTCGGTCATGAGATGACGCATGGTATTGAACAGCACAGTGCAAAAAACTATGCCAAGGCTGTCGCGCAGTATTACGGCATGAGTTTTCTCAATATGGATGCAGGGCTCATGGATTGGAATAAACTCAATGCCCTGGCCAATTATTCCATTGCAAAAAATGTCACGCTGCCGACGGAGTACGATGCCGATGCAGGCGGATTTTATATTATGACGAGTGCCGGCTTCAACCCGGGCGGCCCTGCTGCTGCCATGTACCGCATGGCTTATTATCTGACGTATGAGACGCGCAATGTACTCGAGTATCAGGACCCTGACGATAAGAAAAAGAATCAGGAGAATTTTTCCGACCATCCTGAAACAGAATTGCGTGAAAAGAGACTCGCGCAGATGATGACGGATTATGGCTGCGGCCATGTGACCGTCAAAGACCGCAAAACCGTCTGCATCGATGGTCAGGATTTGCTGACCGTGGATTTGACACGGGATGATTACGATAATACGGTGGAAAATGCGTATTATGTCGCAGGCGGACTCGCGAAGGCTTTCCACGATTGCGATTCTCTGGAGGCATGGAATTTTCGCGATGATGGCGAGGGCGGTCTGAATTTTTTGACATCCGACCGTGTCTATAAGCCCCTGCAGGATTTTGTGTCCGTCCAGCACCTTGGCAGCCGCCTGCAGGAACTGGTGCAGAATGCATATGCAGGAGAAGCAGCAACAGGTGCCCGCACGAAAATGAAAGAGGCCGAGGCAGCGCGTCAGCAGGAACTGTCAGCAGCTAAGGCTGAAGTGGCTGCTGCCGATGAAAAAACAGTCAAAAAGATGCGCGAGAACGGCGATGCCTACAGTGATTATGGCATGGGAAAGCAGGCTCTGTGGGAACTGGGGCGCGTTTTCGCGGCCAAGCATATGGATAATGAGGCGGAGAGCTACGTGATCCGTGGCCGGGCCAAAGCCGTGGATGGTGATTATACAGGCGGCCTGGCTGATGCAGATCAGGGCCTTGCCCTGGATGATAAGAATGCCTATAATTTCCTCAACCGCGCTGATATTTACCGCATGCTCGGCAATCGCGAGGCAGCTCTTGCGGACTGTCAGAGTGCCATGAAGGTCGATGCGGAAAACCCATACAGCTATCTTATGAGTGCGGAAATCGAAGATGAGATGAACCGCAAGGATGAGGCGCTGGAGAGTTATCAGAAATTCTACAAACTGCGCCCCGCTGCCTTTCGCCGCATTCCTTCGGAATATCTGCAAAAGATTTCAGAGAAGGATTATAAGACGTGGCAAAAAGAACAGGCGGAGAAGGAAAAGGCAAGACTGGAGGCCTGGAAAAAGAAGCAGAAGGAAAAAACGGCACAGACCGCGAAAACGGAAAAAACAGAAGCCTCTGCCAAAACAGAAAAGGATCAGCAGAACAGAAAAAAATAAACAGTTCGAAAAAAGCCTTTCTCTGTCAGATTGGGAACTCTGACAGAGAAAGGCTTTTTTTACTGTTTGAGCAAAATTAACGGCCGCAGGGATAACCGGCTCCGCAGCCGCCGCGGTAATGACCGCGCTGAGGCCCGCTGCAATAGGCGTTATCGTCACGGCAGTAAGCGCGATTGCCACTGCAGTATGCACCATTATTGCAGGCCGCGTTATTTTCGTAGCAGCTTCTTACCGGGCACGTGTTGTTATCGTCCGCTGAAGAAGCAGCCAGTACCGGCACAGCAATTGAGATGAGCAGTGCTGCCAAAACAGCAGCTATGACTTTCTTCATAAAAATCCCTCCTTGGCATTTGCCGCTTTGAAAGAAGAATACTCTAAATACTACCTTTATTATACCAGAGGGATGCAGATTTTTCTGTACCTATTTTCAGAAGTGGTTATTTATTTTTAGAAGAAAGTATGTACGATGCCAATGGCAAGTCCCATGATGACGAACGAGCAGAGAATGGCGCCAATCAGAGGGCGGATGCCTTGTTTGAGGATGACGCCGAAATTGACGTTGAGGCCGAGTGCAGCCATGGCCATGCCGAGCAGCAGATAGGCGAGCTGGACAAAGGAAGGAACATACTGCTCAATGCCCGGCACATAAGAGCCAACGGCACTGGCGATAATGAAGCCGCCCATGAACCAGGGGATTGGTACAGACATTTTGCCTTCGCTCTCGCCATTTTGTTTGCGGAAGCGGCGTGCTTCGAGGATGCCGACAATGATTGCGACAGGGGCGAGCAGCAGGACGCGCGAGAGCTTCGCGATAATGGCACTGTCTGTGCCGACAGGACCGGCTGCGCCGCCAGCCGCTACGGCATGGGCAATCTCATGCAGGCTGAGGCCGGCCATAACGCCAAACTGACTGTCCGTGAAGCCTAAGAAAGGCTGCAGGCCGACTTCAATCAGGGTAAAGACGGTACCGAGAATGGCGACGATTGCCACAGCCAGCACGGATTGATTGGCCTTGGCCCTGACCGCACTGGAAACGCCCATGACGGCGGCCGCACCGCAGATGCTGCAGCCGCAGGCCGTGAGCAGGGCAAGGGTGTGTTCTACCTTGAAGAAGCGGGCAACGGCAAAATTCAGGGGAATCATGATGGCAACGACCACGACGGCAGCTTCGAGACTCTTGAGTCCGGCACTCATGAGGATGACGAGGTTGAGCTTGAAGCCTAAGAGGATGATGCCGGCACGTAAAAATTTATTGGCGATGAACGGCGTACTGACCTGTGCGGCCAGCGTTACCGGCCGCAAAAGCTGCAGGCACATGCCGAGCAGTAAAGCGAGCACGAGGTGTCCGACGAGGGAAAAGCCCGGCAGTTTGGCGAGGTATTGTCCGGCAAACGAGCAGATCAGCGTGACAAGAAAGCCAATGCTTGCGCGATGCCAGATGAGATTGATATTACGAATGCTCATAAAAGAAAATCTCCTTATTCTGATATTTTGACCTGCGCAAAAGTCAAGTTGATTATAAATGGCAGGGATAAAAATGTAAAATTATGTATTATAATATATCGATAAGATAATATTATTAACAGGAGGGCATGATATGTTGGATTTTCGGGTGGAGACCTTTCTCTGCGTCTGCCAGACGATGAATTTTACACAGGCTGCCAGGCTGCTGAATATTACGCAGCCGGCTGTTTCGCAGCATATTCATTTTCTGGAGGATGCTTATGGTGTAACGCTGTTTCGTTATGAGAATAAAAAACTTTATCTGACGCCATCTGGCGAAATCCTGCGCAAGCGCTTTTTAGCGATGAAGAACGATGAGGCGGAGCTTATGGCCGAGCTGCACAGTCAGATACAGGGAATTGAAGAGCTTTCTCTTGGCGTGACCATGACAGTTGGGGAATATGCTGTTATTGAGCCGTTGGCCAAAATCCTGAAAAAACATCCGGAGCTCAATATCAAACTGGTCTTTGGCAATACGCAGCAGCTGCTGCAGATGCTCGCGGAAGGGCGTATACAGCTGGCGCTCGTCGAGGGATATTATCCTCAGGAAGAATATGAACATTGCCATTACAGCACGGAGGCGTATATCGGCGTCTGCGCATCTGAGCATATTTTTGCCGCAGGTAAGCCCCGTTATTTCCATGACCTTTTGCAGGAGCGCCTGCTTATTCGCGAACCTGGCTCGGGCACGCGCAATATCCTTGAACGCAATCTCGCTCTGTACGGCATGAAGGTCCGTGATTTTATCCATTTCACGGAAGTCGGCAATATGCATACCATCATTGGCCTGCTGGAACGCGATGCCGGGATCTCGTTCCTTTATAAAATCGCTGTGACAAAGGAGCTGCAGCAGGGCATCCTGCAGGAAATTCCCCTGGCAGATTTCTCGATGAAACATGATTTTGATTTTATCTGGGAGAAGGGCAGCATCTACACGGAGAAATATGCTGCCTTTTGTCAGGAACTTCGCGAAGCAGCCGGATTTTGAAAAGAAGCTTCTGAAAAAAGAAGGGATGTTTGCATGGGAGGGCGAATATTAAAGTAGATTATTGAGGTCAGTTAATACTTCTATAGAAGCCTTTTTCTGTTTTTAGTCAGGGGGGATTGTGATGATCAGTTTGACTGACAAAAAGGAAATCTGGCGCAATATGCCTGAAGATACGCCGGAGCAGCAGCTTTGGGCAGATAATTATTACGACGCCGAGCTCATGCCGATGGCACAGGCACATTTCAGGAATCATTATGCTGCTGAAAAAAAGGATTATTACGGCATCTTCCTGCTCATGGGCTCTGCATGGGAACTTTCGACCTTTACCGTGTCCCTTTTTGAACCGCAGAACGTGCATATATTCTGCCGTAAGGAACAGGCCCTGCAGGTCAAGCTCCTGCAGAAAAATCTCGGACTTGACGAGGGCAGCCTCTGCTGCACGTATATTCAGGGAGAGGATGTTTCCTCGCTTTACCGCGTCATGAAGAAGCAGCATGACATCTGGGACTCCGTGGGCCGCAGCGCCATCGATATCACGGGAGGTTCCGCAACGATTGCATCGGCAGCAGCAATGGCCGCCACGTATCTCGATATTGATGTCTACCGCATTGAAAGCCAGTATCTGGCAAAATACCATCATCATGACCCTGGCTCTGAAAAGCTTTGTTCGATTCCGTCTGTACAATCCGTCATTGGTGAGGAATGAGCAGATTTTTTTGATTCTTAACTGGCTTTTCAGAAGAGTTTATGCTATAATGAATATAAATTAATTAATAAGTATTATTTGTTAGGAGGAGCAAAAATGGCAGAAGAAAAGAAAAATCCGTATGCAGGTACGCAGACTGAGAAGAATCTTTTAGCGGCGTTTGCAGGCGAGAGCGAGGCAACGAATAAGTATACCTATTTTGCTTCGCGGGCAAAGAAAGACGGTTTTGAGCAGATTTCCGCCTTGTTCCTGAAGACCGCCAGCAATGAGCGCGAGCATGCGAAGATGTGGTTTAAAGAACTCTTCGGTATTGGCGATACGGCAGAAAATCTCGGCAACGCAGCTGACGGCGAGAACTACGAGTGGACGGATATGTACAAAGGCTTTGCTGAGACGGCTGAAAAAGAGGGCTTCAAGGCATTGGCTGCGAAATTCCGTATGGTCGCCGAAATCGAAAAGCATCATGAGGAACGCTATCGCGCTCTCTTGAAAAATGTCGAGACGGCACAGGTCTTTGAGAAGAGCGAAGTCAAGGTTTGGGAGTGCCGCAACTGCGGCCATATCATCGTCGGTACGAAAGCACCGGAGATTTGCCCGGTCTGCGCACATCCGCAGAGCTACTTCGAGGTTCATGCCGAAAATTATTGAGATGGAGAAATGTCATCCAGACGTTTCGTGTCTCGTGACTGAAGCCAAAATTTAAGATTGACAGAATAAAAGCCTTTGGAAATGCGTTTGCTTCCCAAAGGCTTTTTGTTTTTTGCGTATTTATTTATCGTCAGCAGGGCTTAAGGTGCGCAAAAGGGCCTGACAGCCCTTGAGAACATCGTTATAGGTAGCATCGAAATTGCCGGTATACCACGGGTCCGCGACTTCGCGGTGTTCGCCGGCAAAATCGAGCAGCAGGCAGGTTTTATGCAGTGGGTCCCCGTGGGTCAGGCGCCTCAGGTCGCGCATGTTTTCCTGATCCATGCCAATAATCTTGTCATAGGCTTGATAATCTTCTGCTGTAATCTGACGGGCATGGCGCGGCGTAAAGGGGATGTTCATCTCTCGCAGTTTTTCTTTGGTGCCCCAGTGTGTATCCGAGCCGATTTCATCGCGCCGGCAGGCTGCCGAGTCAATTTGGAACTGATCGGCAAGGCCTGCCTTGCGTACGAGGTCTTTCATGACAAATTCGGCCATTGTTGAACGGCAGATATTGCCGTGGCAGACAAATAGAAGTTTATATTTTTTCATGGAAGAAATCCTTTCGTTATTTTGTCTTATCCATTATAACACGATTTATTCAGTTAAAAAAAGAAGATTGTGACAGGATTACAAATAGAACAGCGATGATGTTCATTTACAGTAGACAATAAAATTATTATAAGTTATTGAAAGATAAACGAAAAATATATAAAATATATGTAAGGAATCAACAGAAAAATCTTATAAATTGAATGGAGGTTTTCTTATGTTACTTGCAGGAGGTCTCATCGTCGTCCTGACGTTCGTGCTGATTGTCAAGAAATACGAGGCAAGGCTTGTCCTTTTTTTGGCTGGTCTTTGCATGTGTTTGATTGGCGGCCTGCCCGGTGATGTCATGAAGGCATTTACCAAGGCAATGGTCAATAATTCTTTGGTGCCGACAATCTGTACCGTCATGGGTTTTTCGTACGTCATGCGTTTGACGACCTGCGACCAGCATCTCGTACAGTCAATTTCAGGTCTTTTGAAAAAGGGACGTGCCATTTTAGTGCCGATTTCGTTCTTTCTGACCTGGTGGATCAGTCTGGCCATTCCCTCGGCGTCAGGCTGCTCTGCTGCAGTCGGCAGTATTCTGATTCCAACGCTCATCGCGGCCGGTGTCCATCCGGCCATGGCGGCAGCGACGGTGCTGGCGGGCACCTGGGGCAGTGCGATAAGCCCGGGCAATGCCCACAATCCCTTCGTGGCGGATTTGGCCGGTACGGACATGATGACGGTCATCATCAATGAGACGCCGGCTTCTGTCATTGCTTCGATTGCCTGTGTTATTGTCATGACGGCTTATGCAGTCATTCGCAAAGAAGGAGCGACAGACGAACGCCGTCAGGCGTATCTGGCTGCTCTTGGCGAAGATTCTGCCAAGACAGAAGAATTTCATGTGAAACCATTATTGGCCGTTGTGCCGCTCGTGCCGCTCATTCTTTTGATTCTTGGCTCGAAGCAGGTCGGCGTACTGCCGCCTGTCAGCGTACCGCTGTCGATGCTCATTGGCGTGGCTCTTGGCTTCCTCGTCACGCTGCAGGATGCACAGGCCATCTGCCGCAAATTCTTTGAGGGCATGGGCAATGCCTATGCCGATGTCATCGGTCTTATCGTCTGCGCGAGTGTCTTCACGACAGGCATGACGGCTATCGGCCTTACGGGTGCGCTGACGGACCTCATGGAAGGTTCGCAGGCAGCCGCGGCCGCTGCGGGCACGTTTGGTCCTTTCTTCATCGCCGTCATTTCCGGTTCAGGCGATGCGGCGGCGTTTGCCTTCAACGGTGCCATCACGCCGTTTGCGGAGCAGTTCGGACTTTCTATCATGGACCTTGGTTCTCTGGCGCAGATTGCCGGTGCCATGGGCCGTTCAATGTCGCCGATTGCCGGCGCTGCTATCATCTGTGCCGGCCTTGCCAAAGTCAACCCGATTGAAGTATCCAAGCGCAATGCACTGCCATGCATCGCCTCTGCCATTGTCTTGATGCTTTTGTTATAATGTAGGAAGGAAGTCATAACATGATTAATGAGGCACGTGTGCTTAAGGAATTTCTGGAGCTTATCCATATTCGCTGTTCGACGCATGACGAACGGGAAATTGGCGACCTTTTGACAAAACGCTTGCAGGAACTCGGCGGTAAGGTCAAAGAGGATCATGCCGGCGAGAAGCTCGGCGGCAACTGCGGCAATCTCGTGGCCGATTTTCCGGCAACTGCAGGGAGAGAATATGTGCCGACCGTCATGCTTACAGCTCATATGGACTGCGTAGAGCCCTGTGCGGATATTCATCCCGTTATTGAAAATGGCATTATCCGCTCCGATGGCACGACGATTCTTGGTTCGGATGATAAGGCAGGCGTTACGGCTATTCTGGAAACGCTGCGCCAGCTGCAGGAACAGAAGCTGCCGCATGGCCCTCTGCAGGTTGTCTTTACGATTTCGGAAGAAAACGGCGTGCATGGCTCACAGAACCTCGACAGCAGCCTGCTGCATGCGGATATGGGCTTTACGCTCGATACGCACGGTCATCCGGGTGTCATGAGCTATAAGGCGCCGGGCAAGAATCAGATTCATATTCATATTGCCGGCAAGGCTGCTCATGCCGGCGTTGAGCCGGAAAATGGCATCAATGCGATACAGGCAGCCGGTGTGCTGCTCGCCGATGCTCCGCAGGGACGCATCGATGCCGAGACGACCTGCAACATTGGCCGCATTGCAGGCGGCAGTGCGACAAATGTCGTGGCAGACAGCTGCGATATTTATTACGAGTCGCGCAGCCGTGATAAAAAGAAGCTCGACGAAATCACGCGCCGCATTGTCGACCATTTCAAACTGGGTGAAGAATTAACCCGCTGTAAGATTACGGCAGAAGTCAGCCCCGACTATGGCCCATATGAGATTCCGAAAGATTCGCCAGCCATTGTCATTGCTGCGTGTGCGGCTGAGAAGCTCCATTTCCCCATCGAGCTTGAAGAATCGGGTGGCGGCTCGGATGCGAATCATTTTAATACCTATGGTGTGCCGACGGTCGTGCTCGGCGTGGGCATGACGAACTGCCATACGAAAGAAGAATATATTGAAGAAAAAGACCTCTATGATGCGGCCAGATGGGCTCTGGCCATTGTCTGCGAAGCTGCTAAAGAGACAAAATAAGCGGAGTAAGAGAAGCGGCTTCGGCGGCAGAGGGGCAGGAGAAAAATATGACCTGGATTTTATTTGACTGGGCCGGTACACTGGCTTTTGCCGTTTCGGGGGCCATGGTCGGACTGTCGCGCCGCATGGATATCTTCGGTGTCACGGTTCTTGCCGTGTTGACGGCCGTGGGCGGCGGCATGGTCCGCGATGTCTTAGCCGGCGTGACGCCGCCCGTGGCTCTGCGTCAGCCTACGGACCTGCTGCTGTCGGTCGTGACGGCCGTCATCGTTTCCTATGGTTATGAAACGTTTCAGCTTGACCGCAGGCGCCGCAAAACGATGACGCGGCTCTACGATATTTCCGATACCATCGGGCTCGCATCTTTTACGGTAACCGGAACCTTGACGGGGCTGACGCTGGGCACGGGGAATCCCTATGTTTTCCCGATGATGCTCGGTGTCATCACGGCCGTGGGCGGCGGCATGCTGCGTGACCTCATGGCACAGCGTGTGCCCGTCGTCCTGCGCATGGATGTCTATGCCGTGGCCTCGCTCGTCGGTGCCTGGTTCATGTGCTGGAGCTGGCCGATCTGGGGAGCAGACGTGTCTTCGTGGCTTTGCTTTGTCATTGTGCTGGTCCTGCGCGGCTGCGCCCTAAAGTTTGGCTGGCAGCTCTATCATCCGCGCCCCGGCGGCCGCATTTTTCGCCGGAAGCCCTGAGGCTGCAGGCATTTGCAATGGTTATAACATGGCCATCTGCCTTGTTTTTTGAGGCAGATGGCTTTCTTTTTAATTTTTTTTCAAAAAGGTGTTGACAAACGCGGTATAAATGGGTAAAATAGTTTTTGTCAGTCAGCGAGACACAAGTTCTTTTGAATGTCTGCTGAAGGATAACAACAAGATGAGATGCGGAAATAGCTCAGTGGTAGAGCACCACCTTGCCAAGGTGGGGGTCGCGAGTTCGAGCCTCGTTTTCCGCTCCATTTGCGGAAATAGCTCAGTGGTAGAGCACCACCTTGCCAAGGTGGGGGTCGCGAGTTCGAGCCTCGTTTTCCGCTCCATTTGCCTGATTCCGCTATGCGGATCACATATATCAATGGGCCTATAGCTCAGTTGGTTAGAGCAACCGGCTCATAACCGGTCGGTCCTTGGTTCGAGTCCAAGTGGGCCCACCAAAATACAACTTTATAACCAAACTAACACATGACTCAGTAGCTCAGCTGGATTAGAGTATTTGACTACGAATCAAAGGGTCGGGGGTTCGAGTCCCTCCTGGGTCACCATTGTGGGTAGGTGCCCGAGTGGTTAAAGGGAACAGACTGTAAATCTGTCATCTTCGGATTACGATGGTTCGAATCCATCCCTGCCCACCACCTTGAATGCATAGCGTCGCGCAAGCGGCGCTTTTTTCGTGTGTGTGCAATCTTGCCGCCCTTAGGGGAAGATGCTACTATAATGATAATATGAAGAAGTTATTAGCGAAAAGGAAGAGGCATATCATGAAATTTCCAGAAGGATTCCTTTGGGGCGGCGCAGTGGCAGCCAATCAGTGTGAAGGTGCGTATAACGAGGATGGCAAGGGCCTTGATATTCAGGATGTCATGCCGAAAGGCGTGCTGACGGGACCGACGAAAGAGCCGACGCCGGATAATCTGAAGCTTACGGGCATTGACTTTTATCATCGTTACAAAGAAGATATCAAACTGTTTGCCGAGATGGGCTTTAAGGTATTTCGCACTTCGATTGCCTGGAGCCGTATTTTCCCCAATGGCGATGACGCAGAGCCGAATGAGAAGGGGCTGCAGTTCTACGATGACCTTTTTGACGAATGCCATAAATACGGTATTGAGCCGCTCGTGACGATTTCGCATTATGAGACGCCGCTGCATCTTGCAGAACAGTACAACGGCTGGGTCAACCATGACCTCATCGGCTTTTACGAGCGCTATGTGCGCACGATTTTCAACCGCTATAAGGGCAAAGTCAAATACTGGCTGACTTTTAACGAAATCAATTCTGTGCTGCGCCAGCCGCTGCTGTCCGGCGGCATCCTGACGCCGCGCGAGGAGCTCAGTCTGTCGGACCTCTATCAGGCCTGCCATCATGAGTTCGTGGCTTCGGCCCTTGCGACGAAATTGGCTCATGAGATCATGCCAGACGCCAAAGTCGGCTGCATGATCCTCGCCCTGCCCATCTACCCGCTGACTCCTGCTCCGGATGACGTCATCGCCGTCATGGAAGCCAATCATTTCAATGATTTCTTCGGGGATATGCACGTGCGCGGCCGCTATCCGGGCTACATGAAGCGTTATTTCCGGGAACAGGGCATCACGGTAAACATGACAGCAGAGGAAGAAAAACTTCTCGCAGAGAACACGGTTGACTTCGTTTCCTTCAGTTATTATTCGAGCCTCTGCGAGGGCAGAAAGGGCAAGGAGAGCGAAAGTGCCAATCTCATGGGTGGCAAGGACAATCCGTATCTCAAGAAAAGTGAGTGGGGCTGGACCATCGACCCGCAGGGCCTGCGCTATGTGCTGAACCGCTATTATGACCGCTGGCAGAAACCGCTGTTCATCGTTGAAAACGGCCTTGGCGCCAAAGATGTGCTCGTGGATGATGGCAAAGGCGGCAAGACAGTCGAAGACGATTACCGCATCGAGTTTTTGCATGACCACCTCGTACAGCTCGGCGAGGCCATAAAGGATGGTGTGCCAGTCATGGGGTATACGACCTGGGGCTGCATCGACCTCGTCTCGGCCTCGACCGCCCAGATGAGCAAGCGCTACGGCTTTATCTACGTTGACCGCAATGATGACGGCACGGGATCGCTTGCCCGTTACCCGAAAAAATCCTTCTATTGGTATCAGAAGGTCATCGCCTCGAATGGCGCTGCGCTGGATGAATGACAGAAATAAAATATAGGGGATAAAAAAATCCGCTCCATGACGGGGCGGATTTTTATGTTAGGGCCGTTATTTCTTATTTTTCAATCGGGCAGGAATGGACTGTCCCGTCTCTGCGCTCTGCCGCGTGCTTTCCTTCGAAAAGGGCCTGACTCACGCGGCGCATGAGTTCTTCTTCCTCAGCTGCGGCGCTGAAAATGAGCTGCTTGTCTTTGGGCTGTACCTCGCCCTCAAGTGCGGTGATGGCCAGCTGCAGGCGGTGGTCCTTGTCCTTGCGGAAGGAGTAGGTGTGGCGCGTGGCCAGCCATTCCGTGATCATCTCGATGTTCTGGAAGGAAGCGTTTTTATTGTAGTCCTTGTAGACATCGGCGGCGATGGCAGCGGCGCGCTTTTTGTCTTCGCTGGCGCCGATCAGGGAAAATTCCTTCTGCTGTCCTTCGGTGACGAGTTTGGTGATGATGTAGAGCATAGAATTAATCGTTCCTTTCTATGATAATAGCTTCTGTACGGATGATACGAAAAAAGCACTTGCCGAGGCAAGTGCTTGTACTTTCAAATGGTGACCCAGGAGGGACTCGAACCCCCGACCCTTTGATTCGTAGTCAAATACTCTAATCCAGCTGAGCTACTGAGTCATGTTCTTGTTGATGCTTATCGCTGTCAACGAATATTATAATATCACCTTATGGCGGTCCTGTCAACACTTTTGGTGAAATAAATTTTTAGGCATGATTTTTTGAAATATGAAGCTCATAAAATAAAAAGATGAACTATGTTCATTTTTCTCTTTATAAAAAGTGTATTTTCCGATATAATGGAATAGTCAACAGAAGTCAGTTATAGCAAATAGACTGGAGCGATACAAATGGAAGAGAAGATGGGGCGCAGAGAGAGAAAAAAATTGCAGTCCCGCAAGGCCATCCTCGATGCCGCTGTCCGCGAGTTTTCCCACCAGGGCTTCAAGGAAACCTCCATCGCCGACATCATGAATGCGGCGGACCTCGGTATTGGCACATTTTATAATTACTTCGAGTCGAAGGAAGAAATCCTCATGTGCCTGCTCGGGCGTTTTGTGCAGGAGGTCAATGCGGAGCTGCAAAACATGCGTGAGGCAAAACGGCCTTCCTATGAGCTTTTAGAGGCAGGCAGCGCCATTACGGCAAGATTCCTCGATGAAAATCGTTTCCTTCTGCCGCTCTTTCTTTCGGCGGCCGAGCATTCGGCAAAACCGCAGGAGAAGGCACGCAGAGGCATGGCCACACCGGGATTCAAGTCCATTTTTGAGGAAATCCTGCATCAGGGGCAGCAGGCAGGGGAGATTCGCGATGATGTGCCGGCGGACCTCATTGCCGAGATGTTTCATTCCATCTATCAGGCAGCGGCTTTCAGCAAGCTGCCCATCAGCTTCCAGCAGAATGTAGCGCTCAAGACGCGGCTGCTGCTGGCAGGAATCCGCAAATAGTAAAATGTGCGGGGCCGCTGGCTTCGTTTCCTTTTACTTTTCAACGTCTTAACGTCTTAGGAGAAATTTTATGATCAGTGTTACGAAACTTTTATTTGCGCGGGAGTATTTTGGCGACCGCCTGCGCTATACGAAAAATGCCCATACGATGCGTAACGGCGCGGCAGAGGGCGTGGGGCCTGTCGTGGTCTGGAACTCGACGAAGACCTGCAATCTCAAATGCATGCATTGCTATATGAAGTCCGATGCGAAAAAATATAAAGACGAGCTGACGACAGAAGAGGCGAAGAAGTTCATCGACGACCTCGCGGACTTCCATGTACCGGTACTGCTGTTTTCGGGCGGTGAGCCGCTGATTCGCCCGGATTTCTTTGAGCTGGCAGCCTACGCGCAGAAAAAGGGCGTGCGTCCGACGCTTTCGACGAACGGTACGCTGATTACGCGCGAAGTCGCCCAGCGCATCAAGGATATCGGCGTCGGCTATGTCGGCATTTCGCTCGACGGTCTTAAAGATGTCAATGATAAATTCCGCGGCGTGGAAGGCGCCTACGAAAAAGCCATGCAGGGCATCGAGAACTGCGTGGCCGTAGGACAGCGCGTCGGCCTGCGTTTTACTATCAACCATCACAATATTCAGGAGCTCGACCGCATTTTCGATTTCATTGAAGAAGAGAATATCAACCGCGTCTGTTTCTACCATCTCGTCTATTCGGGCCGCGGCGAGCAGATGATGGATCAGGATGTCACGCCTGAAGAATCGCGCCGTGCGATGGACACAATTATCCGCCGCACGAAGGATTTCGAGGAACGCGGCCTGCAGAAGGAAATCCTCACGGTCGACAACCACTGCGACGGTCCGTACATGTATCTCAAGGCTCTGGAAGCCGGAGATGTGGAGACGGCTGCACAGATTAAAAAATACATCTCGATGAATGGCGGCAACCGCTCGGGCATTGCGTTTGGTGAAGTGGACCCCTTAGGCTATGTTCATCCGGACCAGTTCACGCAGCATCATACGTTTGGCAACGTACGTGAGCGCAAATTCGGCGATATCTGGCAGGACACGTCGAATCCCATCATGGCAGGTCTCAAAGACCGCAAGCATCTTTTGAAAGGACGCTGCGCAAAATGCAAGTGGCTCAATAACTGCAACGGCAATTTCCGCACGCGTGCCGAGGCGCGCACGGGCGATTTCTGGGAATCGGACCCGAGCTGCTATCTGACGGATGAGGAAATCGGACTGACGGAGGAACAGAAATGAAAATCATCTCGTGGAATACGACGAACGCCTGCAATATGTACTGCGCCCATTGCTACCGCGATGCCGGCTGCAAGGCCGAAGAGGAATTAAACACCGAAGAAGGCAAGAAACTCCTGCGTGAAATTGCCAAAGCCGGTTTCAAAATCATGATTTTCTCGGGCGGCGAGCCCTTGATGCGTCCGGACATCCTCGAACTTGTCAAATACGCTGCGGATTTGCATATGATTCCGGTATTCGGCACGAACGGCACGCTGATTACGCTCGACATGGCGAAAAAGCTCAAGGAAGCCGGTGCCCGCGCCATGGGCATTTCGCTCGATTCGCTCGACCCGGCCAAGCACGATAAGTTCCGCAGTTTCCCGGGAGGCTGGGAAGGCGCCGTACAGGGCATGAAAAACTGCCGTGCCGTCGGTCTGCCGTTCCAGATTCATACGACTGTCATGGACTGGAATCAGGGCGAACTTGAGGCCATGACGGATTTTGCCGTTGAGATTGGCGCGAAGGCCCATCATTTCTTCTTCCTCGTGCCGACGGGCCGTGCGAAGACGATTGAAGAAGAATCGCTGCGTGCGGAACAGTATGAAGATGTGCTCACGCGCATCATGAAAAAGCAGCAGGAAGTCGATATCGAGCTCAAGCCGACGTGTGCGCCGCAGTTTTTGCGCATCGCGGATCAGCTCGGCTATAAGACGCGCTTCCACAGAGGGTGCCTCGCTGGTCTTTCTTACTGCATCATCAGCCCGCGCGGCAAGGTCCAGCCCTGTGCCTACCTCAATATGGAACTCGGCGATGTGCGCGAGACGCCGTTTGATGAAATCTGGGCCAAGAATGAGGTCCTGCAGAAACTCCGCACGCTCGATTACAGCGGCGGCTGCGGCTCCTGTCAGTACAAGGGTGCCTGCGGCGGCTGCCGTGCGCGCGCTGCGTACTATCATAATGGCGACTACATGAGCGAAGAGCCCTGGTGCCTCTACCATGGCCGCCGCGGCGAATAATCTCTCTATATTATAGAAGCAAACAGGCAAAGAAAAACGCGAACCCATTGGGAACGCGTTTTTCTTTGCCTGTTTTATTTGCCGAGCTGCTTTTTGGCCACGGCCTTGACCCACTGCCAATGCCAGACGAGATGGAAGAGCAGGCCAATCATCATGATGTAGCCGCTGTAGGTATGGACGTTGGTGATAATCCCCTTGACGGCACGTCCATTGCCGAAGCCGGCGAAAAGATGGAAGTCGAGCACGATGCCCGTGACGATGCAGACGAGGCCGCTGAGGAATAGCAGCAGGTCAAGATAAAAATTCTTTTTCATGAGAATCCCTTCTTTCAGTCGGAGGTATTTCAATTACATTTAGTTTAGCGAGTTTAACTGAAATTTTGGTGTAGAATATATGAAAATAAAATAAAATTTTCTTATATTATTTTTCTGAGTAAGGTTCTATTTGTTTGTGCTGCAAAGCTGCCGTCATTTTTAGCAGGCAGTATCAAAAAAGATAGGAATTGATTTTCGCGCCTGCCCTGCGTTAAAATAGAGATATTCTCAATTGACTGGTCATTTTGGCGACCGGTTGAAGATGTTCCGTATTTTTGTGTATGAATCCGTGGTGAAGCATATGACCGTTACAAACAGAAATAAGATTCTTCTCATCATGATGATGTCGTCTTTCGTGACGCCGTTTACAAGCAGCGCTTTGACGCTTTCACTTCCAGACATCGGCAGGGCTTATGGCGCTGCTGCCAACGAGCTCGGCTGGGTTCTGGAAATTTTTCTGCTCGTCTCCATCGTTTTTTTGCTGCCCATGGGCAAGCTGGCCGACCGGTTGGGCAAACGGCGGATTTTCTTCTGGGGGACACTTCTCTTTACAATTTCCTCATGTCTATGTATTTTTACCCCCAACATGACGTTCTTACTCGCAGCGCGGGGGCTGCAGGGCGTGGCGGCCGCGATGCTCTACGCGACGAATATGTCCATTGTCGCTTTGGTCTTTCCGCCGGAAAAGCGGGGACAGGCCCTTGGCTGGATGGTCTCGATGGTCTATGTCGGACTGGCTTGCGGGCCGGTCCTCGGCGGCCTCCTCAATTATTACGCGGGCTGGCAGAGCATTTTCATCTTTATCACGCTGGCCTGTCTTGCCTGCGTGCTCGCGACGCAGCGTTATCTGCATGAGGAATGGCTGGCACAGAAGGTCACGGGAGTAGATGGCAAAGGTGCTGTCCTTTATGGTTTTGCCATGGTGCTGGCGATGTTTGGCCTGTCGGAGCTCGCGAATCTTTCGTGGGCCTTTGCAGTGCTTTTGGGCGGCCTTTTCGTATTTGCTTTTTTCGTACGTCATGAACTTCAGGAAAAGGACCCCATCCTGCCGCTTTATATCCTTGCCGGCAATCGTGAATTCTCGTTGTCGAATCTTGCTGCCATGATCAATTACAGCGCGACGTTTGGCATCAGTTTCCTGCTGTCCATTTATCTGCAGTCGGTTCTCGGGCTTTCGTCACGCGAGGCTGGTTTCATGATGCTGATTCAGCCCATCGTCATGGCGATGCTTTCACCAATGGCGGGGAAACTTTCCGACAAATATCCTCCGGGAAAGATTGCCTCTCTGGGCATGGGCGTTACAGCCCTTGGTATTTTGGGGCTTGTCCTCGCGGTGCATCTTGAATCCCTCTGGCTCGTCGTGCCTGTCGTCATGATCATCGGCGTGGGCTTTGCCCTGTTCGCCGCGCCGAACAACAATGCCATCATGGGCTCGGTGCCGAAGAAGTATTACAGTCTGGCGACATCGATGCTCGGTACGGTGCGCCTTGTCGGTCAGGTCACTTCGGTGGCCATTGTGACGATGATTATGTCATTGGACTGGGATTTTTTGACCTCAAATGATGAGCTCCTGCGCAATATCGAGATTTCCTTTATCGTCTTTACGATTCTCTGCGCTATTGGCATCGTGCCTTCGGCTGCCCGCAGGGAGCAGAAGAAAGCGAAATAAAAATGAAAAAACGTCTCTTTGAACGGATGTCAGAGAGACGTTTTTTGATGAACAGATAGCTGAAGGGTTATTTTTTCAGGTAGGCGTCGCGTCCTTCTACGATGGTGCGCTGAATGTGGAACGCATCGTCAAAAATCGTGATATCTGCTTTTTTGCCGACACTGAGGGAGCCGAGGTCATCATAAAGGTGAAGTTCCATGGCGGGTGTCTTCGTGACCGTGGTGATGACTTCTTCAATGGGAGCATTTGTATTTTCGTGGAAGATGCGCAGGCCGTCATTCATGCAGAGCACGCTGCCGGCGATGGTGCCGTCTGCAAGTGTGGCGAGCGTGCCTTTGACGAAAACCTTCTGCCCGCCGAGTTCCGACGGGCCGTCGCCGAGGCCGCAGGCGCGCAGGGAGTCGGTGATGAGAATCAGATGATTTTTCTTGAGCTTATAGACAAGGCGCTGGACAGCAGGATGAATGTGAACGTTGTCGACGATGAGCTCGCAGTTTGCATCGGTATCGAGCGCGGCGCCAACGACACCCGGACGGCGCTGATGGAGACCGGTCATCGCGTTAAAGAGATGCGTGATGTGCTTGGCACCGTATGTTTCAATGGCCTTACGGGCCGTGTCATAGTCGGCTGCCGTATGGCCGAGTGAGACGACGATCTGATGCTTGTGGCACTGCGCAATGAAATGTCCGTTATCGTGAAGTTCTTCAGGGGCAATCGTGATGATTTTGACGATGTCCTGATACGGGGCAATTTTCGTGAAATCTGCGGGCACAATGTTTTTCTCGGCCTGTGCTCCCTTTTTGGCGGGGCTGATAAAAGGCCCTTCCATATGACAGCCGAGCACGCGCGCGCCGTCCTGCCGTTTCATGGCCTCGCGCACATGGGAGAAAGCGCGGTCGAGTGTCTTAAAATCATAGGTCATGGTCGTCGGCAGAAAAGATGTCACACCTGTCTCAGCCTGAAACAGCTGCATTTTATGAATGGCCTCCGGGTCATCATCCATCGTATCGGCGCCGACGCAGCCGTGGATGTGGACGTTGAGGAAGCCCGGAGAGACATAGCAGCCTGCTGCATCGATAGTTTTATCGACCGCATAGCTGCCGGAAGTGAATTCCTCTTTTTCTAGGATATGGCGGATTTTCTGGTCATAGAGAAGGACAAGCCCTTCCCGTACCTTAAAGTCTCCCGTTTCATCAGGAAGAATGCATTTGCCGTTGATGATTGCTTTCATTATTGTATGTAACCTCGCATTTTATTTATTTGTTGGTGTATGTCTAAGCCCTATTATAAGACATGCTGAAAGAATCAACAAATCTGCGGTATGGCGGATTTTACGTTGTTTTGTCAGGGGTATCGTGCAGCCTTAGGTAATCGTCGAGATAAAAAGCCAGTATATAATGGAAGCAGACGATGGCATCCGCAAAATCGCTGCCGGTGATTTCACGGATTTTGTTCATGCGGTAATTGACGGTATTGCGGTGCGTGAAGGTCAGGGCAGCCGTCTGCTGCAGGCTGTTGCCGTGGAAGAGATAAGCGCGCAGAGTGTCTAAGAGATGTGCGTGATGCACCTTGTCGTATTTCTGCAGGGGAACAAGCTGTTCATCGCGCATCGTTTGAAGCAGTTTCCGGTCGGAGGCAGCAAAGAAAAGGCGGTAAATGCCGAGTTCGTCAAAACAGAGGTGACTTTTCTGCTGGAAATTGGCTGCTGCGGCCGCTGCACAGGCTTCCGCATAAGAGGCAGGGAGCTCCTGCCAATCTGCATGCATCCTGCTTTCGCCGCTGGCGGCGGGAAGTGCGCCCTTGGGCAGCTCTGTTTTTAGTTCCTGCAAAAGGCCTGACTGGATTTCCTGAGGTTTGGCGAGAATCAGGATAAGCTGCTTTTTATAGAAGAAGAGGCTGTAACGGCGGGAAAGATGATTGAGACGGCGTTTCCAGGCAAGGCGGATGGACTGCTGCTGTTCATCGGTGAGATGTGCTGCCCTGAGAGGGAAAACGAAAAGGGAAAAGGGCATTTCCTCGAGACCGCGTTCCCGAAGTTCCTGCAGGTATTTTTCAGATTTTTCCGGACGGCTGCAGGGAAGCAGCAGACTGCGCAGCAGCCGCTCCAGGTCCATTTCCTTTTGACGGGCGCGCAGCAGGCGCTCGCAGTAATCCTGCATGATGTCGGCCAGATGGACTTGCCATGGCAGGGAAAATAAGGGGAAATGCTGCTCCTGACAGAAGGCAATGATATCCGGCGTGATATCTTTTTCCTGAATGTATTTGCCGATGTAGATAATGAGGCCGCAGGCGCGATGGCGGATGAGTTCTTTGATGAAATCCTGCAGCCAGTTTGCGTGATTGGACGAGAGTCCCGTCGTGATGACGAGTTCATTGCCGCGGAAAAAACTCGCATTGCCGATGTCTTCGCAGAGCTGTACCCAGGTAAATTCTTTTGTGAGGCCGTTTTCACCGGTCAGCAGGCGCAGACCGTAGTGGGCTCCTGTTGTTTCGTAAATGGCCTGAATGGGAATGGACATGCGGAATCCTCCTTTCTCTTCTGTTGGTATTATATAAAATTTGTGCTGTAAGTACAATTCTTTAGGAGAAAATCATGTTTGCGGCCCCTTGCCGCGCGGTCGGCCCTGCGTTAAACTAAATGCATAAAACAAAAGAGACAAAAGCGATACGGCAATGGCGCTGGTACAGGCAGCCTGCCGTATCGCTTTTCTTTTGCCAAAAATGCAATTGGAGGGATTCATCATGTTAAGCGATGCTTTGCCTGAAATCATTACTGATACACTGCCGGGGCCTAAGTCGGCGGCTTTGATTGCCCGCCGTGAACAGGCCGTTCCTGATGCCATTTCCTGCGGCTACCCAGTCGCAATGAAGCGGGCGGCCGGTGCCATCATCGAAGACCTCGATGGCAACCGCTTCCTCGATTGGATTGGCGGTGTCGGTGTCTTAAACATCGGTCACTGCCATCCGGAAGTCGTGGCAGCCGTCAAAGAACAGGCTGACAAATATTTCCACGGCATGTTTAACGTGGTCACGCATGAAGGGTATGTCAAGCTCGCTGAGAAACTCAACAGCATGGCACCGGTGCGCGGCGCGAAAAAACGCACGTATTTTGCCAACAGCGGCGCGGAGGCCGATGAAAATGCGGTCAAGGTGGCCAAGGCTTTCACGAAACGACCGAATATCATCGTCTTTTCCGGTGCCTTTCACGGCCGCACGCTGCTGACGATGTCCATGACGGCGAAAAAAGCTTACGCGAAAGGCATGGGGCCGTTCCCCGACGGGGTCTATCGCGCGGAGTTTCCTTATCTTTACCGACGTCCGGCCGGCATGCCGAAAGAAGCGGCTCTGCCGTATTACATCGGGAAATTGAAGGAAGTCTTTGAGAATGCTTCACCGGCCGAATACGTTGCCGCCATCGTGGTGGAACCGCTGCAGGGCGAAGGCGGCTTTATTCCGGCCCCGATTGAATGGGTCAAGGCCGTGCGGAAAATCTGTGATGAGCACGGCATTCTGCTGATTGCCGATGAAGTGCAGTCGGGGTTCTGCCGTACGGGACGCATGTTTGCCTCGGATTATTGGCAGGATGCCGGCGTACAGCCTGACATCATCGCCACGGCCAAGTCCATTGCCGCCGGCGTGCCGCTGAGCGCCATCATCGCGCGGGAAGAAATCATGCAGTCGGTGCCAAAAGGCGTCATCGGCGGCACGTTTGGGGGCAACGCGCTGGCCTGTGCTGCAGCCCTCAAGACCATCGAGATCATGGAGCGCGATCATTTGGCAGAGCGTTCCGTATCCATGGGCCGGAAGGTCATGGCCCGCTATGAGGAATGGAAGCAGAAATACGGTGTGATCGGCGATGTACGAGGCCTTGGCGGCATGGTCGGCATCGAATTTGTCAAAGATCTTTCGACGAAAGAGCCTGCCCCCGAACTCACGAAGGCCATCATCGAGGAAAATGCCCGTCATGGCCTGCTCGTCGAAGGTGCCGGTATTTACGGCAATGTCATCCGCTTCCTGGCACCGCTGGTCATGACGAATGTGCAGCTTGAGGCGGGCCTGCGTATTTTTGAACAGTCCATCCGCAAAAGCATTGGTTATAAAGAACAGGTCCATGCAAATGTCGGTGCCTGAAGTCAGCCTTTCAGCTATTTGTTTTTAGATATGGATGCATTTCATTAATTTTGGAGAGGAGCAGAAAAAATGAGAGTGGAACATGATTTCCTCGGTGAGATGGAAGTGCCGGATGAAGTGCTGTATGGCGTACAGACGATGCGTGCCATGGAGAATTTCAAGATTACACATCAGCATCTGGACCCTGAATTCATCGCTTCGCTGGCGAAGGTCAAGAAAGCTGCTGCTATTGCCAATATGGAGACGAGCCGTCTGACGCCGCGCATCGGGCAGGCCATTATCACAGCGGCTAATGAAGTCATCAATGGCCGCTGGGATGACCAGTTTCCAGTGGACCCGATTCAGGGCGGTGCAGGTACTTCCATCAATATGAATATGAATGAAGTACTCGCCAACCGTGCCCTTGATCTTCTCGGAAAGCCGCGCGGCTCTTATGACATTGTTTCGCCGAACAATCATGTCAACATGGCCCAGTCCACGAATGATTCCTTTCCAACTGGCATCAAGGTATGCCTCTGCAGCAAGAGTCAGCGCCTGACTGCAGCGCTTGATAAACTGGCAGACGGCCTTGACGCCAAAGCCAATGAATTCCATGATGTCATCAAGATGGGCCGTACGCATCTGCAGGATGCCGTGCCTATCACGTTAGGGCAGGAGATGGCGGCATATGCTTCAGCTGTGCGCCGTGCCAGCCGCCGCCTGCAGACTGCCATTGCGGGCATCCATACCATCAATATGGGCGCAACGGCTGTGGGGACGGGCCTTAACGCCGAGCCGAAGTACATCCGCCTTGTCGCCGAGCACCTTTCCGCGATTACGAAGGAAGACTTCCATACGGCCGACAATCTCGTGGATGCCACGAATAATACGGATGGTTTCGCCGACGTTTCCGCAGCCATGAAAGTCACGGCCCTCGTCCTCATCAAGATGGCCAATGATATCCGCCTGATGGCCTCAGGTCCTCGCTGCGGACTCAACGAGCTCAAACTGCCGGCGCGCCAGCCGGGCAGCTCCATCATGCCGGGCAAGGTCAATCCGGTCATTGCGGAAGTCCTTGACCAGGTCTGCTATCAGGTCATCGGCAACGACCTTGCGCTGAGCATGGCCGTGGAAAACGGACAGTTCGAGCTCAATGTCATGGAGCCGGTCATGGCCTTCAATCTGTTCAATTCGATGAATTACATGACGGAAGCCGTCAATACGTTCCGCGAAAAACTGCTTGAGGGGCTTGAGGCCAACCGCAAACAGTGCACGGAATGGGTCCGTCACAGTGTGGGCGTTGTCACGGCCCTGCTGCCGCATATCGGCTATGAAAATTCGGCACGCCTCGCGCGCAAGGCCTATCAGACCGGCCGCCCCATCGAAGAAATCGTGGAGGAAGAGGGCCTGCTGCCTGTCAGCCGCCTGCACAGCATCCTTTCCCCGGAACACATGACGACGCCGGGCATTGCCAGCTGATTTTAAATATCCTGAAACCGTCCATTTTTATTCCCTTTTCTTACGCTCAGACTGCTGCATCTCCTCGATGCAGCAGTTTTTTCTGCATTGAAACCAGCCGGCCATTCCTGTTATAATGAGAATGTCTTTTGATGCTGTAAGGACCGCTTTGGGCGGGTTAGAAGTTTAGATTGTGAGGGAATGTATGATAAAGATTATTTTCTCGGATATGGACGGGACGCTGCTCGATGACCGGGGCAATGTGCCGGCAGGCTTTGACGAAATCGTGACAGAGCTCAAGAAGCGCGGCGTGATGTTCGCGCCGGCTTCCGGCCGTCAATACTATTCTTTGGAAGACAGCTTCCAGAACTACAAGGACGACTTCCTCTTTCTCGCGGAAAATGGCACGATGGTCATGTATCGCGATGAATTGATTTTTTCCTGCCCGATGGACAAGCAGCTGGCCCAGCAGGTTTTAAAAACAGCAGAAAGCCTGCCGAATATTTACGGCGTTTTCTGCGGCATGAAGAACGGCTATGTGCTCACGAGACAGTATACGGAGGAATTTCTTAAGGAGCTTCATAAATACTATACGCATTCTGAGCCGATTCCGTCGTTTATTGATGTGCCGGATACGCCAATCAAGACGTCATTTTTTGACCCTTCCGGTCACGCAGCGGAGACGATTTATCCCGTTATGAAGCAGTTTGAGCCGCAGCTGCAGGTCGTTTTGTCAAGCGACTATTGGGTGGACCTCATGCATCCGCATATCAATAAGGGCATTGCCGTGCAGGAAGTGCAGCGGCGCTTTGGCATCCGTCCCGATGAATGCGCAGCGTTTGGCGATTTCATGAACGATGCGGAAATGCTCGCTTCGGTAAAATACAGCTTTGCGATGAAAAACGCCTATCCGGAAATCAAGAAGATTGCCAACTTTGAGACGGATACCAATGAAAATAAGGGCGTGCTGCTTGGCATCAAACGTATGATGAAAGAAGGACTGATGTAAATGCGTACGGATTATCACATGCATTTTGAAAAGGGCTCTTACGATGAGAATTGGGTCGAAGGGTTCTTTACGGCAGCGAAGAAGCGCGGCCTCAAAGAAATCGGCATCTCGGAGCATTCGCATACGTTCCCTGAGTTCAAATCCCTTTACTATGAGGACCTCGTGCTCGATGATTCGTTCATCGGCAGGTTTCAGCAGCAATGGCTCAAGAGCAATAAGTTCAAGTATACGATTGACGAATACTTTGCCTTCATGCACAAGCTGCAGCAGAAGCACAATGTCAAGATTGGCATGGAAGTCTGCAATTTTCAGGATCAGGGGAAAGTGCGGGATATCCTCAAGGACTACGACTTTGACTATCTGATTGGCTCCGTCCATTTTCTGCATGGCTGGGCCTACGATTCATCGGAAATCAAGGCAGAATGGGACAAGCATCCCCTTGAGGATATTTATGAATGGTATACGGAGGAAGTCGAGAAGCTTGCTGACTCGGGCCTTTACGATGTACTTGGCCATCCGTTCAACATCCGTCTGTTCCGCTATCTGCCGGATTTTGATGTCACGCCGTATCTCACGCGCGTTGTTAAAGCGCTCAAGAAGGCCAATATGGTCGTCGATGTCAATACAGGGACGTATTACCGCTATCCCATTCATGAAATCTCGCCGTATCCGGACTTCATGAAGCTCGCGGCGCAGTATGACCTGCCCATCATCACGACATCGGATGCGCACAAGCCGGAGGACTGCGGCAACTACAACCAGATGGCTGTGGACTATGCGAAACGCTTTGGTTATACGGGAACAGTCCGCTTTGATAAACGCAAACGCACCTTTACTTCATTCGATTTGAAATAAATTTCGTATATTGTATCATGTTTTTTATTGATTGCCTCTTGACGATTGGAACCGGTCACGGTATAATAATCATCGAACCGGGATACAACTCAGCTTGAAAGAAAGTCATCTGATTAACAAGATGGTGGCACAGACTTTTAGCAGCGTGGATGTTCTCCTTGAGAACCAGCACATGAAGGAAAGTTTGTCTTGTGATCTGGACGATTGACAGAAGTGAGTCGTGGGTGTTTGTTACCATTACTGATTTTGCGATCATGCAGTTCAAGGAGAGATTATCATGAAAGTACAGATTTATTCGCAGTGGATGGAAGAAGTATACGTGCCGGTAAGAGTCAGACAGTTTGGCAAAGCTGCCAAACTCATGGGCAAGAGCTTTGCAGAATACGCAGCCGGCTCGGATGTCAAGGCAAAGGAAGCCGATGAGCATGAGCTCGTAGAGAAATGGCTCAATAAGCGCACGGCTGTTGCTGCAGAGGGTGTTGCCTAAACAGCTGCTTAAATTTTGTTCAATAAAAAAAGACTCGTCACAAGAGACGGGTCTTTTTTCTATCTAATGCAGGTATTGGCAGATAGGCTGTATATTGCTATATATTAATGAAGCTTTTTCTTAGCAGCTTCAGAAGGGGCGAGTGGAATGTCAAGAGGGACTTCCTGTACGGCAGCTGCTTCTTTACGCATCATGGCCGGTGTTTTTGTCTGCCAGATTTTTTGGACCTTTTTGCGGAAGCCTTCGTCGGAGAACGGCTTCTTTTTTTGTGTCTCAACGTGTTTTTGGATGATGGCCCGGCATTTATCATTCAGTTCAATGTCACGCTGAGCCAGCAGAATCTGCAGGGTCGTATCGACTAAATAGAGATGAAGCGTCTTATCCTGCAGGCTCTTTTCGTTGGGCAGGAATTTCGGTTTCAGGGTATGCAGGGAAAGCGGCGCATCGCCCCAGCCTTCTTTGAAGATGCCGTCAATCTGGTAAAGCAGAAAGAGAAGTCCATCCTGCTCGTAGAAGGCAAATTCCATTTTGCCCGTGCGGAAGGCTTCGCGTGCAATGACATCTGTGTGTGAAAGCTGCAGGATGAACATGGCGCCGTTGGCGTCGACCTGGAACATAGCACCATCGGCCTGCGTGGCAATCGGCAGTGGAAATTTCTGGCCGACTTCAAAATTTGTGTAATCGCTCATGGTAAAACCTCGTTTTCTTTACTGGAATAATTCTATTTTATCATGGGAAGGTATTTTCTGCTATGATATACTGAAAGCATGAGAATGGAGGGAATGTGTGATGAGTCTTAATGATACGCCGAGGGCCATGCGCCTGCATATCGGCCTGTTTGGCCGCCGCAACAGCGGCAAATCATCTCTTGTCAACGCTTTGACAGGGCAAAATGTCGCCACGGTCTCGCCGGTGCCGGGAACGACTACGGATCCTGTCTATAAAGCCATGGAAATACACGGCATTGGGCCGGTTGTCTTTATCGACACGGCTGGTTTTGATGATGTGGGCAGTCTTGGCGGGCTGCGCGTCTCCCGCACGAAGGACGCAGCGAAGGAGACCGATATTGCACTGGTGCTGTTTCATCAGGATGAAATTTGCGAAAAGCGCGCTGCGGAAGACGATTTTGCCGAGGAATTTTGCTGGCTGCAGTCTCTGCAGAAACGCCAGATTCCAGTCATTCCGGTTGTCAGCCGTACGGATGAAATGGAAGATGGCGGCCGCGCGCTGGCAAAATGTATTTTTGAGGGGACAAAGATTTCGCCGGTCTGCATCAGCTCGAAGACGGGAGCTGGCATCGAGAAACTGCGCGCCGAAATCGCAAGACAGCTGCCGGAAGATTATCAGGCCCGCTCCATCACGGGCAAAGTCTGCCAGAGCGGCAGCCATGTGCTTTTGGTCATGCCGCAGGATATTCAGGCCCCTAAGGGGCGTCTGATTTTGCCGCAGGTGCAGACCCTGCGCGAACTTTTAGACCGCAAATGCCTGGTTTCGTGCTGTACGACGGACTGTCTGCCGGGTATGCTGGCATCATTTGTCAGGCCGCCGGAGCTTGTCATTACGGATTCACAGGCTTTTCGTGAGGTCCATGCACTGCTGCCAAAGGGCAGTCAGCTGACTTCTTTTTCGGTTTTGTTTGCTGCTTATAAGGGCGATGCTGCCTTTTTTGCGGCTTCGGCGCGCCAGCTGCTGAAACTTTCGGCAGATGCACATATTCTGATTGCAGAGGCCTGCACGCACAAGCCTCTGCAGGAAGATATCGGCCGTGTCAAACTGCCGCGCCTGCTTCGCAGAAATTTAGGCAAAAGCATTGAAATTACCGTGTGTTCCGGACATGATTTTCCGGAGGACCTGTCTTCTTTTGATATGGTCATTCACTGCGGGGCCTGCATGTTCAACCGCGCTTATGTCATGAGCCGTGCAGCTGCCTGCCGCAGGCAGAATGTACCCATGACGAATTACGGCATGGCCATTGCGGCACTGCTGGGCATTCTCGACGATGTCAGGATTCCGGGCGTCCAATGATGCGAAATGACTTACAATTTTACAGACGCGGGCTGTCCTTTATACCGAAGCAGATGTCTTTTGTCCGGCTTGGCTGACTTTTTTTACAGCGTCTGTGGTATAATAAAAAAGATTATACCTTTTGCACGTTTTATTTGCCGCAATTATCATGTAGAACATGTCTGAGACATGTTTGTGGCATGTGGAAGGAAGTGTTTTCATGCCAATTAAAATACCGAACAATCTGCCGGCTGCCCATATTCTCGAGGGGGAGAATATCTTCGTCATGGATGCAGACCGCGCCTATAGCCAGGATATACGACCTCTTAAGATTCTCATTCTGAACCTCATGCCGATTAAATACATCACGGAAACGCAGCTTTTGCGTCTGCTCGGCAACACGCCGCTGCAGGTTGAAGTGGATTTTATTTATACGGAGTCGTATACGCCGAGCCATACGCCGCAGGAGTATTTGACGGAATTTTATGGTACATTCGCCGAAGTTCGCCACAAAAAATACGATGGCATGATCATCACGGGCGCTCCGGTCGAGATGATGCCGTTTGAGGAAGTCGCTTATTGGGACGAAATCTCCGAGATTATGGAATGGAGTAAAACACATGTCTATTCGACGTTCCATATCTGCTGGGGCGCTCAGGCTGGTCTTTACTATCACTACGGCGTTCCCAAGTATCAGGTGCCGCAGAAAATCTTTGGCGTTTATAAGCACCATCTCTGTGTCGAGCATGAGAAGCTCTTCCGCGGCTTTGATGATGAATTCTATGTGCCGCATTCGCGCCATACGGAAAATCACCGCGAGGATATCGAGAAAGTTCCGGAACTCACGATTCTGGCCGAGGCAGAGGGCGATGCCGGCGTTTATGCCATTGCCAATCTCAAGAAGCGCCAGTTCTTCATCACGGGCCACGCAGAATACGATCCTCTGACACTCAAACAGGAATACGACCGCGATGAAAAGGCTGGCATGCATCCGAAAATCCCGCAGAATTATTATCCGGATGATGATCCTACGAAAAAACCGATTGTGCGCTGGCGCAGTGTAGCGCATCTCCTTTTTGCCAACTGGCTCAACTATTACGTCTATCAGGAGACGCCGTATGTTCTTGATGAGCTTTACAAAGAGAATGATGATTAAAGCGTCCTGAGACTTCACTTAACTTTCAGCCGCCTGTTCTATAATAATCTCATTCCAGAATATAGGGGGAAAATTCTTCATGAGAGCTATGAGAATCATCAAAAATGCATGTTTCGGCGTTATGACAGCAGCTGTCCTTTTTTCGGCGGTACCGGTTTGTCAGGCGAGTGCACGGATTGAAGTGCCGGAAACAGTCTTTCAGTGGGTGCAGTCGACTTCGCGCCAAAATTATTACTTCAATAAAGAGCAGATGTGCTACGGCGTTAAGCCAAATGGTGATATTGATATCGGTACCCTGATTGTGCCGACGCTGCGCACGTTTGACGATGTGCAGAAGCAGGATGTCATCGACAAGCGCCGCTGGAAGATGGAATCGGTCAAGGGCTACGATGATCTCGTCGGCTCGGCCGATTATCTCGCCATTGATTTGCGCAGCCGCACGGTCAAAGTCACGAAACATGATGACCTCGACAGTACCTGGTCGGCACTGAGTTCCAATACAGATGGTCCGACGATCGATATGAACAAGATGTCCGGCAAAGATGTGGAATCCAAGTTCTGCAATGCCATTTTGCAGTATGCGGCCAAACATCAGGATGAACTCTTAGCGCGTACAAAGGGCAAACTCAGTGCAGCGGACGCCAAAATCCTCAAGACGAAGAAAGATCCGCTCTTCCAGCCGGCTGTGAATCCTTTGCAGAACGACACGGTGACGAAGACTGCAGCGAAAAAATGATGACTGGCCAAACTCTTGAACAAAAACTCATAGCAAAGGCGGAGACGGCGCATCAACTGACAAAAATGGAAATTGTACATTTGCTGCAGGCTGTCGGAGCAGAAGATGATTTGGCGAAGGCAGCAGACAGGGTCAGGCAGATTTTTGTGGGAGATGGCGTGCATCTGCGCGGGCTTATTGAGTTCTCGAATATTTGCCGGCAGGACTGCATGTACTGCGGACTGCGCCGTGACAATCATAAGATTGAGCGCTACAGGCTGACGGCTGATGAAATCGTCCGTCTTGCCCAAAAGGCAAAGGGGTATGGCTATCAAACTGTCGTACTGCAGTCCGGTGAGGACCTGTATTTTACGGCAGAGCGACTGGCGGAGATTATTCGGCGCATCAAGAGCATGGACCTTGCTGTCACGTTATCCGTGGGGGAACGCAGTTTTGACGAGTACAAACTCTGGCGTGAAGCTGGGGCTGACCGCTATCTGCTGCGCATTGAAACGACGGATCAGGCCCTTTATGAATCTTTGGATCCCGGCATGAGCTATGAAAACCGCGTGCGCTGTCTCATGGACCTGCGCGCTCTCGGCTATGAAGTCGGAACAGGGACGCTGGTAGGTCTGCCGGGGCAGAGTGTAACTTCCATTGCAGAGGATATTCTCTTTTATCAGCAGCTCGATGCCGATATGGTCGGCATCGGCCCGCTGATTCCAAATCCGGACACGCCTTTAGGGAAGGCGGACAAGGGCGATTTTCATTTGACGCGGCGTATGGTGTCGCTTTTGCGCCTGCTTCTTCCGGAAGCGAACATCCCTGCGACGACGGCAATGGAGACGATGGTGCCGCGTGGAAGAGAGCTCATCCTCGCGTCAGGAGCCAACGTCGTTATGCCGAATGTCACGGAAGGGGATTCGCGCCGGAAATACGCACTTTATCCCGGCAAAATCTGTGTGGCCGATACGCCGGCACAGTGCCGCAGCTGCATGGGCGGACGCATCAAGGCGATGGGGCGCTATGTTGCATCAGACAAGGGCTTTCGTCATCACCGGCAGGTGCAGCAGGAGCGTTCCTGATATCAGGCCGATAGAATATAGAAAGGAAGGGACTTTATGAAAAAATATGCTGTCATCGATATAGGCGGTACTTCCATCAAATATGGCTGTGCTACGGAAGAAGGGTCCTTCCTGGAAAAATCTTCACAGCCGACACGGGCACGTGTTGACGGCGGTGCCGTCATCCCGCAAAAAGTCATCGCGATTGTCAGGGACCTGGCAAAACGTCACGAACTTGCCGGCGTGGCCATTGATACGGCCGGTATTGTGCGGCCGGGCACAGATGGTGAGATTGTCTTTGCTGGCGAGGCGACTTTTCCCGGGTACAGCGGCACAAAGCTCGGTAAAATTGTCCGCGAGGCGGTCGGTCTGCCTGTTCTCGTTGAAAACGATGTCAATGCAGCGGCACTCGGCGAGGTCTGGCTGGGCGCTGCTAAGGATGCAGAATCCGCCTTTATGATGACCATTGGCACGAATCTTGGCGGCTGTTTTGTGCAGCAAGGCAGAATCTGGCATGGTGCAAGCTTCAGTGCCGGCGAGCTCGGGTATCTGCGCCTGCACGGAGAGAAGCGCATTTTAGAAGATGTCGCTTCGACCCGCGCCCTGATTCGCGACGCCGCTTTTGCCAACAATATGAGCCCCTCGGAAATTACGGGCGAGATGGTCTTTGAGTGGGCGCAGGAGGGCGATGAAGATGCGCTGACGGCAATTTCCACCTTGGCGGATAATCTCGGCGAAGGCATTGCGGCCGTCTGCTGCCTCTTAAATCCTGAAGTCATCGTACTCGGGGGCGGCATCATGGCTCAGAAGAAAATCATGGGGCCCATGCTGCAAAGAAGACTGGAAACGCTCGTTATGCCGGCCATGCGGGAACATACGCGTTTGGAATTTGCCGTACTTGGCAATGATGCGGGCATGCTCGGCGCATTGTATGCACTGCTTCATGCATGAAAAAACAGGTCATCCTTTTGGGATGGCCTGTTTTTTATTGCCCTGAAGGCATCAGTGGAATAAAATCATGATGATGCCGCCGACTGCCGGCATGCCGACAATGGCAACTTTCAGGAGGGGCAGGGGGGCGAGATGCGTGCCTTTGGCGCCGAACCAGGCGCCGACCATGAGCCCTGCAAGTGTCTGGATGAAGATCGGAAAATCGAGACGGCCGTTGAAGAGATAGCTGAGGCCGCCGGCTGCCGAGATCGGCAGGATGACCATCATGCAGGTACCGATGGTCTGCAAAAGCGGTACGCCAAAGACGACCATGAGGGCGAGCTGAATATAGGCAGCGGCACCGATGCCGAAGGCACCGGAGATAAAGCCCATGAAAACGCCGATGGCAATGCCGTGTGTCCATAGTTTGCGGCCGGTCAGGAGTTCATGGCGGACGTGAAGGTGGCGGTCAAGCCACTTGGCTTGATAGAGCTTGATGTAAAGCGTGACGGCGCTCGAAAAGAGCACAAAGCCCGTGATGGAGCTCAATAAATTAGAAGGCATCATATTGGAGAAATTCGCGCCGAAGATGGCACCGACAATGCCGCCAAGGCCGAGTACGGCACCCGTCTTGATGATGACTTCGTGCTGGCGGAAATGACTGATGGTGCCGGAGAGCATGGTAAAGACCATGGAAGCCAAAGCCACGGCAAGGGCGGTGTGAATCGGTACATGAAAGCCGACGGTCAAAAGGGTGATGGTAACGCCGGCACCGCCTGCACCGACGAAGCCAATCAGGGCGCCGAGGGCAAGCATAGAGGCAAAGAGCATGGGAATCGTCCTTTCTAACTTTTATAAGTCGTATAAGAAGAAAGAGAAAAATAAAAAGCCAGGAGCTTGCGCGTCCTGGCTGTAATTTCAAATGGTGACACCTATGGGATTCGAACCCATGAACCCGGCGTGAGAGGCCGGTGTCTTAACCGCTTGACGAAGGTGCCGGAGTGGTGACACCTATGGGATTCGAACCCATGAACCCGGCGTGAGAGGCCGGTGTCTTAACCGCTTGACGAAGGTGCCGGAGTGGTGACACCTATGGGATTCGAACCCATGAACCCGGCGTGAGAGGCCGGTGTCTTAACCGCTTGACGAAGGTGCCACGTAACTGACTTAAATAATTATATTACAACTCCTGCAGTTTGGCAAGACTTTTTTTGAGGCGCTCCATAGAAATTTTTTTGCCAAGCAGCGAGAGAATCTCCGTAGCACCGCCCGGCGTGACTTTCTGACCGGCAGCAGCAATGCGCAGAACCCACATGGCAAGGCCTTTTTTGATGCCCTGTTCTTCAATATACGCATTGAGTTTTTCGTAAAGAGCATCGTTGTTCCAATTTTCTTCTGGAACGGCCTCGAGCAGGGCCATCATGCCCGGCAGGAGTTCAGCGGCTTTTTCCGGCGTGACTTTGTTGCGCTTGTTGACATAGAGCTCCGCGTCAAAAGCCGGTTGCTCGATGAGGAAGGCGATTTCCTGCGGCAGGTCGCCAAGGCGCTGGATGCGGGTTTTGAGGAGTGATGAGAGACGGCCCCAGTTCTTTTCGAGGTAATCCGGCAGCTCGCCTGCGAACGGGCGCGCCATCTTGGCAAAGTCTTCGTCGCTCATGGCCTTGAGGTATTCGCCGTTGATCCAGCCGAGCTTGTCGTAGTCGAAGACGGCCGGCGATTTGGAAAGGCCCTCGAGGCTGAAGTGTTCAATGAGTTCATCCATCGAGAAGATTTCCTGATTCGTCGTTTTCGGATTCCAGCCGAGCAGGGCAACGTAGTTGACAATGGCATCGGGCAGATAACCTGCCTTGACAAGGTCGTCGAAGCTCGTGGCACCATGGCGCTTCGAGAGTTTCGACGTGGAACCGTCGGCGTTCTTGCCCATGACCGGAGCGAGGTGGATAAACGTCGGAACTTCCCAGCCAAAGGATTCATAGAGCAGGATGTATTTCGGCGTAGACGTGATGAATTCGGCACCGCGCATGATGTGCGTGATATGCATGAGGTGGTCATCGATGACGTTGGCAAAGTTATAAGTCGGCATGCCGTCGCGCTTCAAAAGGACCTGGTCCTCGAGTTCTTCGTTCTTGATGGTGATGTTGCCGTGCAGCACATCGAAGAAGGTCGTTTCGCCCGTCAGCGGCATCTTCTGACGGATGACGTACGGATCGCCGTTTTTGAGGTGTTCTTCAATGACTTCCGGGGAAAGATTGCGGCAGGTGCGGTCATAGCCGCCGAATTTGCCGGCCGAATGGTCTTCTTCCGGATCGCAGAAGCAGTAGTAGGCATGGCCCGTCTTGACGAGTTCTTCTGCGTATTTCTTGTAGAGGTCAAGGCGTTCGCTCTGGACGT
The DNA here is from genome assembly GCF_051886055.1 of Mitsuokella apri. Lineage (NCBI taxonomy): Bacteria > Bacillati > Bacillota > Negativicutes > Selenomonadales > Selenomonadaceae > Mitsuokella > Mitsuokella apri. The sequence goes on from NZ_JBJEXT010000049.1 coordinate 49,771, forward strand.
ATGGGGCATAAGGGCCGCCAAGCGCCGGGCTTTCGTCCGGGATGATATGGGCCATCTCAAGCGTGCGGTTGATGAAGTCGACGGCATCGGCGACGTAGCGCGTGCGGTCGGTATCCTCAATGCGCAGGATGAACTGGCCTTTCTGGGATTTTGCATAAAGATAGCCGTAAAGGGCGGTGCGCAGGTTGCCGATATGCATGTAACCTGTCGGGCTCGGCGCGAAACGCGTGCGAACAATCTGCTGTGTCAATGGAATTCCTCCTCTTATATATAGAAGCATTGTCTTCGAAATATCTTTTAAAAGTATACTACAGAAACTGTTTGGAGACAAGAAAAGACAAGGGGCTCAGGCCGCCTTGCCTTTTTGTGTATCTGCTGTTTTTATTTCTTGAGGAAATTATAGAGAGCGCGGTACATGAGCATCGAGCTCACGGCGCCGGGGTCCTCATGGCCGATGCTGCGTTCTCCGACGAGACTGGCGCGTCCGCGGCGGGCAGCGACCGTCTTCGTGAAATCAACGCCTTCCTTTGCGGCGTGTGAAGCTTCCTGCAGGACTTCAAACAGCGTTTTGCCTTCGGCATTCTCAGGCAGGAAGCAGTCGTGAATCGGAATCAGGGCATCGAGCATGGTCTTATCGCCTTTTTGGGCATGGCCGCGTTTTTCAATGCCTTCAATAGCGGCACCGAGCAGCTTTTCAAAAGAAGCGATATTGAGCTTGGTCTCGTCATCGCAGACTTCGGAAGCTTTGACAAAACCCGTGCCGTAGAGAGGACCGGCGGCTCCGCCTACATTGTGAATGAACGCTTTGCCGATGGTGTAGAGGACAGGTCCTGGTTTTGTCGTATCGTCCATTTCTTCTACCGCATCGACGGCAGCGCGGAAGCCGCGGGCCATATTGATGCCGTGGTCGCCATCCGCAATCTGCCGGTCAAGGTCTGTCAAATAATCTTTCTGGGCAATGATCGCGGCAGCCACTGCGTCGAGTGCGTCTTTGATTCTTGTCATATGAAAAACTCCTTTTTATAACATAACGATGTCATCAATCGCAATTATCCCGATAATACAAATTATATTATAGCATGAGCTCTAAAAATCACAAGTGTGAATTGACAGAAATATAGGAGAAGAATAACTCTTCCAATCTATAATTTTATGGAAAAAGATTTGCCTATTTTTGAAGGAAAAAGTATAATAGCATAAAGAGATATAGGACGTATGAATATTTGCTATAGACGACGGCTTGGTCCGGAAAGAGAGAGTATTATGGAAATCAAGGATATGCGGGCATTTTATGCCATTGTGGAAGAAGGCAATATCAGTCACGCGGCGCAGAGGCTCGACATCGCCCAGCCGGCACTTTCCAGGCAGATGAAGAGACTGGAGACATCGCTCGGCGTGCAGCTCTTTGAGCGCGGCAGCCGCCGCATCCGTCTGACGGATGCAGGACGCGTGCTGTATTCCCGCGTGGAACACATTCTCGGCATGGTCGATGGTACCGTGCGCGAAATTACCGAAATCGGCTCTGGCGTGGCTGGTTCCATTCAGCTCGGCACCATCACGACCTCCGGGGCTCTTTTGCTGCCGGAACTCATCTCGGAATTTCATCGCCGTTATCCGCAGGTGACGTATCAGATCTGGGAAGCAGAGGGGGCGCGCATTCTCGAGCTTCTCGACAACCGCGTCATTGAGATCGGCATCACGCGCACACAGGTCGACTCCAAAGTCTATGAGTCCATCGTCCTGCCGAATGAACCGCTCGTCGTTGTCATGAATAAGGAAAAAATCCTCGGCGGTTCGCGGCAGGAAATCCGCATGGAAGAACTGCGCGATGTGCCCATCATTATACCCCTGCGCTGGCAGAGCATGTTTGTGGCCAACTGCCGCAAACTCGGTTTTGAGCCTCATATTGTCTGTGTTTCGGACAGTATTGTACAGGACCTTCTGCTTGCTAAGATGGACATGGGGGCAGCTATTCTGCCGGTTTCTTCAAGGACACTGCTGACGGACGGCAACCTTTATTATAAGAAACTTGTGGAGCCGGAGATGAGCACACATACGGTCATTGCCTGGCTCAAGAACCGTACGCTGTCTTCTTCGAGCAAGCATCTCATCAAATTGTTCCGTGAGATGTTCCTCGGGGAGCAGGACCGTTAATATAAGATCGTTGTTTGAAAGCAATTAAATTCGAATTAAATCAGAAGAAAGGCCTTCCTTTTTTCCTGCAACTGCGATATAGTAGAGATATATTAAAAAATATATCTCTTTTTTTCTTATCTTTTGTTCGTGCATACATGCATAATGGAGGGACAGACATGGATAAACCAGTTCGTATCTTTATTGTAGAGGATGAACGCCGCATTGCGCGTTTCCTGCAGATTGAGCTTGAACATGAAGGCTTTGAGACGGAGACGGAAGAGAACGGCACGCGCGCGTATGAGCGCATCATGCAGGGAAATTTTGACTTGGTGCTTCTCGATGTCATGCTGCCGGGTATGGATGGCCTGACCATCTGCAAGCGCGTGCGTGAGGTTTCCTCGCTGCCCATCATCATGCTGACGGCCAAAGATGATGTGGAAGATAAAGTTGCGGGCCTTGATATCGGTGCCGATGATTATATGACGAAACCGTTTGCCATCGAGGAACTCATGGCGCGCATCCGCAATGCCCTGCGCAAGCATATACCGGATCAGGATGGTGTGCCCCTCGAAGAACGCCTGCAGGTCAAGAATCTCGTCATGTATCCGAAGCGTTATGAAGTTGAGGTCGATGGCGAGCCGGTCCATCTGACAAAAAAAGAATATTCTCTGCTCGAGTACATGATGCGCAATAAGCGCACGGTGCTGACGCGCGACCAGATTCTTGAAAAGGTCTGGGGCTATGATTACAGCGGCGACACGAATGTCGTCGATGTCTATATCCGCTATCTGCGCGCCAAACTTGACGACCATTTCCATGAAAAATACATCTATACGGTGCGGGGCGTAGGCTATGCTGTCAAAGAGTAAGGCCGCTTTGCGCAGACTGTATCTTGAAAGTCCTCTGTGGCGCATGAAGATTTCTACAAAAATCACCTGCCTTTACGCAGCTATCCTGCTTTTGGTACTGGTGCTCACGAGTGTCATCATGGGGCTCGGCACCTATTACACCTTTTATCATGAGGCGGAAACCGAAATCAAGATCGCCATGGAGCGCATGCAGGAGGGAATCGAAGAATCCAGCAGTCTGCAGGCTTACTTGAATGAGAAGGATCTTGTTCCGCCGGGAATTGTGCTGCGTGTGACGGACATTACGGGACGCATTGTCTACGAAACGGACTCGCATTATCCATCGCTTGATGTTCTGGATGCGAATCGTGTCAAGAATCCGCCTTTTTGGGCCAATAAAGATATGGATGTTGTGAAGCTGGACCGATTTGTCTTTTACCATGCCAAAATGGATGTAGTGGATCACGGTCAGTTTTACCAGCTTCATTTTTTTAGGACCATTACGGCAGAGAATGTATTTTTGGAAGATCTGCAGATTCTGCTCTTCATCATTACGATTGCAGGTTTCATCATCGCGCTGGCAGCGGGCTATTTTCTCAGCAGGCGTATCCTGCAGCCAATCCGCGATTTGACACAGACCGCGCGCAAGATTGAGGTCGAACGCATGGACAGACGCATCGAAGTGCCGCCGGCCAAGGATGAACTGGCAGAACTTGCGTTGACTTTCAACCACATGCTTGACCGGCTGGAACGCGGCTTTAAGCAGCAGCAGCGCTTCGTTTCCGATGCTTCCCATGAACTGCGGACGCCGGTGACAGTCATTTTGGGGTATTCGGATCTCTTGTCACGCTGGGGCCGTAAGGACACGAAAGTCCTCGATGAAGGCATCACGGCAATTCGCTCGGAGGCCGAAGACATGCAGGACCTCATTGAGAAGCTGCTGTTCCTTGCACGCGCAGACCAAAAGCGCCAAATCCTGCATAAGGATTATGTGAATCTGGCGGAGATTGTCGACGATGCCGTGCGCAAGATGAAACTGGTCACCAAAAACCATACTGTAACACTGACTGCCAATGAAGCGGGCACGATTTATGCAGACCCCGCGACGATGCGTCAGATGATGCGCATTTTCCTTGAAAATGCTGTCAAGTATACGCCGGAAGGCGGTCATATCACAATATCTTCCAGACGTATGCCAGGGGAAAAGGCGATGAAACTGGTCTTTGCCGATGACGGCATCGGCATTGCGGAAGATGACCAGAAAAAGATTTTTGAGCGGTTCTACCGCGCAGACAGTTCCCGCACCAAGGCAGCGGGCAGCGTCGGCGGCACGGGCCTGGGGCTTTCTATTGCCAGCTGGATTGCAGAGCAGCACGATATCAAAATCGAGGTGGAAAGCCAGCTCGGCGAGGGGACGAAATTTATTCTGACCATTCCGCTGGCCGCTGAGCAGAAAAAAGAGAACAATTGATACATCAATACGGCAAAAAGTCCGCCGCGATATTTTCGCGGCGGGCTTTTTTGTTATGACTATATTTTGTGATTTTGCAGGTCAATCAGTGGAACAAACGGCCGAACAGATTCTTTTTCTCGCTGGAAGCGATATGGCGGATGCTGAGTTCATCTGCACCGTTAAAGAAAGTGTCCGGGTCTGCAATTTCAGCCAGCCATTCTTCGGAGTAAATCGGCTTATCAATGAGCATGGAGCTGATTTTTTTGCGGATGACCTCAAGTTCTGCTGCATCGGTTGTGTGCATGGCCTGGGCCAAAAGCTGTCCGACCATGACCATTTCCTTTTCTTTCAGTGAGCGCGTCGTCGGATTGAGACTCGAAAGGCGCAGGACAGGATGGGCAGGGGCATTATCCTTTGAGGACAGGCGTGCTGACTTGACATGGAAACCCGCACGGTGCATATGCTGTTCAATCTGCTGCGGGTCCGTGCCATCTGGCAGGGAAGCGACGACGAGATGGCAGTCTGTATCTCCGCCCCAGACGGTGACACCGGCATCCTGTAAGACGATGCTGAGGGTCTTGGCGTTGTCAATGACCTGTTTTCCGTACAGCCGGAAATTTTCGCTGCCGGCCTCGAGCAGGGCGACAGCAAGTGCGGCCAGGCGGTTTTTATGCAGGGCAGCGTGGCCTGTGTTGACAACAGCGCGGTCAAGCGTTTCGGCAAATTCTTTTTTGCAGAGGATGATGGCGCCCTCAGGCCCCTGCAGAGAGTCGTTCGTCGGGAACGTCACGATGTCGGCATCGGCAACCGGAGAGGGGAGCAGCCCTGCGGCGACAAGTCCGACATTCTGCCCAATATCGACCCAGAGCAGGGCGCCTGCATCATGTGCTGTTTTTGCCAGGCGTTTCGTATCGATGTTGAAGGGGAAACTCGTTGGCGAGAAAATCACGATTTTTGGATGATGGCGTTCAATCTGTTCCCTGAGCTCCTCCCAGTCGATATCGCGGTGCTCCCAGTCGGCACCGAAAGAGGAAAATTTGTAAGAGAGACCGCGGCAAAGCTCCTGCTTGCGTCCATTGAAGGAAAGAACGGGGTCGCCGGGTTTCAGTAAGGCCAGAAAGACAACACGGGAAGCCGAGCGGATGCTGCTGAGACGGACGATGGCGTGCTCTGCACCAAAACGCCTTTTTGCGCGTTCAGCTGCGATGTGCTCGAAACGGCCCGTGCGGCTGATGCCGTGATAGTCCGTGCTGACGTTGGCAAGGATGCTGCCCTCAAGATAAGCAGCGAGTGGGGACTCGGCATTGATGGTCGGGATGAGCGACAGGGTAAAACGCTGTTCTTCGATTTCATCCTGGAACTCCGCAAAAACTTCTTCATCGAGTTTTTTCAGTGTGCCCAATAATTCTTCTCTATCCATATGATTACCTCGTATTCTAAAAGATTCGTAAAAATATCACAAAATCATCGTCTGTATCTATTGGCAGCTGTCCTTAGAACGGCCATACGAGCGGGATGATGACCGCACATACAATCAAAGAAATGAAGACGAGCGGCAGACCGACTTTGACATAATCCATGAAATGGAATTTGCCCGGGCTCAGGACGAGCGTATTCGGCGGCGTAGCAACTGGCGTCGTGAATGCGCAGGAAGCGGCGATGCCGATGGCCATGAGTACTGGGAACGGCGAAACGCCGATGGACTGGGCAATCGAGATGCCAATTGGCGCCAGCAGGGCCGCTGCTGCCGTGTTCGACATGAACTGCGTGAGACCGCAGGAAAGCAGGAACAGTGCTACGACGATGATCATCGGGGATGCATTGGAGCCGATGATGTTGACAACGAAGGCTGCAATCATGGCGCCGGCACCAGTCTTATCCATGGCCTCTGCCAGCGGCAGCATGCCTGCAAACAGGAAAATTGTCGTCCAGTCAATGCCGCCGTAGGCCTGTTTTTCACTGAGGCAGCCCGTAATGACGCAGGCCAGTGCACCGATGATGGCAGATACCTGCATCGGGACGTTGATGGTCTTGGAGAGGGCCATGGCGACGACCACGAGAATCAGGATGGCTGCGCAGATGGCCATTTTGCGCGTATCTTTTGGCAGGTCCGAAGTGAGATCGCTCAGGGCACTGTCGATATGGCCATGCGGGCAGAGGCGGCGTCCGATTGTCAGCATGTAAATGAGGCCGGCCAGGGACAGCGGAATGCCGATCCAGGCGAATTCGAAGAATCCGAAAGGCTGCAGGCCGCTGGCGGAAAGCGTTGCACTCATGAGGATGTTTGGCGGCGTGCCGATCATCGTGATGGTACCGCCGACGTTGGCAGCTACAGCAAGGGCCATGAGCTGCGGCGAAACGGCAAGGCGTGCAACCGCGCAGATCTGGATGACGACGGGCATAAGGCAGGCGACCGTAGCCGTATTCGAGGAGACGGATGACAGGGCGATCGTGACAATCATGATGGCGGCCATCAATCGTTTTTCGCCTGTGCCGGCAGCATGGACGACAGTGATGCCGATGCGTTGGGCAAGGCCTGTCTGGAACATGGCCGCACCGATGACGAACATGCCCGCGAACAGGACGACCGTGGAATTCGAAAGACCGGAAAATACCTGCTTTGGCGTCAGGACGCCGAGCAGACCGAGCGCGATAGACGCTCCCATGGCGGTAACGGCCAAGGGAATGAGCTCGGTTACGAAGAAGAAAGCGGCAACCCCGAGGACAATCAGGGTCAGTACTGCTGGATCCATACATCAGGCCCCCTTAAAAAAATAAAACAAATAAACAATCTTATTTGCTTTATTTATTCGGCGCTTTTTGTATTTTTTCCTTGTTGGTTTAAAAATTTTATGGGAAGAAGCGTGAAGCGTATTTTATTTTTTTGTTTCCGTGGCAGCAGGGAACTGTTTTTTTCGATAAAGATAGACGATGCCGCGGGCGATGTAAGGGAAGACCAGCATGATGAAAAGCAGCCGCGTGAGCTGATATGCAACCATCGTTGAGCTGTCAGCACCGACAACGAGCGCGGTGATGCCCATTTCAGTCAATCCGCCGGGCGCGGTTGAGAGAAAAGCCGTGGCGAGGTCGATGCCCGTTAGATTTGAAATCGTATAGCCAAGGACCATGCTGATGCAGAGCACGAGCAGCACGCCGCCTAAGAGGAGCTTGCCCATGCCGTGATATTGATGCAGGCGTGTGAGGTCGACGCTGGAACCGATATAAGCACCAACGAGAATCTGTGCGGCATTGATGTAATGAACCGGAACAGCTGGCGCGGAAGAATCCGTGAGGACGACAAAAGCTGCCGTGCTGAGGATAGGACCGAGCATTGGCGCGGTCGGCAGATGAATTTTTTTGGCGATGATGGCGCCGAGAATAGCGACAGCGGCAAACATCAGGATTTCTGTCAGGGAACCTGCCTGATGCACAGCCTGCGCTGTTCCTGTATGAGAAGCAGGCGGCAGCACATGGATGGTCAGGAAAGGGATGACGAAAACAACGGAGAGCATGCGCAGCGTCTGCATGATGGTGACAGCGGTGAGGTCGGCATCGCGTATTTCATCGGCGAGGATAACCATCTGGGAAAGGCCGCCCGGCACGCAGCCTAAAAGGCAGCTCGTGAAATTGATCTTTGTATGGCGGAACATCAGCCAGGCCGTGAACACGCCGGCTGATACCGTGATGAGGGTGGCCGAAATCATCAATGGGAACTGCGAGAGGATGGCACGGCCCGTCTCGATGGTAAAAGGACGCCCCATGGCATAGCCGAGCAGGATGAGCGCTGTATTGCGGATGCGCAGGGACCAGCAGAAAGGCCGTTTGCGGATGAGGGACCCCAGGGCGACGAAGACAATCGGACCCAGTGTCCAGGGCAGCGGTGCATCGAGAAAGCTCATGACGATGCCGCCGATGATGGAAAGAATCAGGGTTTTTAAGTATTCCATAAAATCTCCAATATCCAATATTAATGATACAAAAAGAAAGTAAAGCTCTGTGCGACTCACTCAGTATAACATAGATACGCAAATAAGAAACAGGGAAAATCTTTCATTCTATACTTTTCTAGAATAGAAGCAGGAAGTTTGTACTTTATGGAAGAATAGATAAAAAGATTTAAAATGCGAATATGTGAAACACATCGATGCGGAGTGAGAGAAAGAGAAGGGAGTTTATGAGCATGAGGGTACTGGTTACGGGTGTTACGGGGCAGCTTGGCCACGATTGTGTCCTGGAACTGAAGGACAGAGATATAGAAGTACAGGGGGTATCAAGCAGGGACTTTCCCCTGACGGATGCGGAGGCAATGCGCCGTTATATGGAAGCATATAAGCCCAGCGTGGTCATTCATTGTGCAGCTTATACGGCTGTAGACCGTGCAGAGGATGACGAGGCGCGCTGCATGGCTGTAAATGCTCAGGGAACAGCGGCCCTGGCACGCCTTTGCCGTGACTTTCATGCGAAAATGGTTTACATCAGCACGGACTATGTCTTTCCCGGAGATGGAACAGAGCCTTATGAGATTGATGATCCAAAGGGGCCGAAAAACGTCTATGGCAAATCGAAACTGGAGGGGGAAGAAGCCGTACAGCAGATACTCAGGCGTTTCTTCATCGTGCGGATCTCATGGGTATTTGGCATCAACGGGGGAAATTTTGTTCGCACGATGCTGAGACTTGGCAGAACGCATAAGGAACTCACGGTCGTCGATGACCAGGTCGGCTCGCCGACTTACACGCGTGACCTTGCGGTGCTGCTGGCAGATATGATTCAGACAGAGCGCTACGGCATTTATCAGGCGACGAATGAAGGCTTCTGTTCGTGGGCGGAATTTGCAGCCGAGATTTTCCGTCAGGCAGGCATGGATGTCAAGGTGGTGCCGGTGCCTTCTTCTGCTTATCCGACGCGCGCTGTGCGTCCGCATAATTCAAGACTCAGCAAGGCTAGTCTGACGAAAGCAGGATTTTCTCTTTTGCCGCGCTGGCAGGATGCCATAGGGCGGTACTTCATCGAATTGGAGAGCCTGAAGGAGCAGGAAGCGCGGGAAGAAGAAATGGCACAAGTCTGATTTACAAGAACTGTATTCCAAGCGTGCACATATTTATGATATGTGCACGCTTTTTCCATGGGCTGGATACAGAGTACGCGTATAATACACAAAAAACGTAAAAAGTCTTGCATCCTTACACTGTTTAGTATATACTAACATATGTATTTTTGAGAGAAACGCTTGGCGTTCAAGGAGGATTCATATGTTACATAAGATTGGCAAGAAGTATCAGGAGACCGCTCTCATCAAGCTCATTGCGGTCGGTCTGGTGCTCGGTATCATCATTGCCCTGGCTGCACCGCAGGCCGTACCGGCTGTGGCAGTTCTCGGCGATCTCTTTGTCCGTGCCCTCAAGGGCGTGGCTCCGATTCTCGTCTTTATACTCGTCATGAATGCACTGGCACAGAAGAATTCGGATGCCAGTGCCTCGATGAAACCGATTGTGCGGCTCTACATCGTGGCTACGTTCTGTGCATCGCTCGTCGCCGTGGCATATTCTTTTGCATTTCCGACGGTCCTGCACCTGCAGGTCGCTCCTGACGCGCAGCTGGCACCGCCGTCCGGCATCATCGAAGTTCTGCACAACCTCATTCTGTCAGTTGTCGATAACCCGATTCATGCCCTGGCAAATGCAAATTACATCGGCATCCTCGCATGGGCCTGCCTGGCGGGCATTGCGCTGCACGCTGCCAACGATACGACAAAGACCATGCTGAACGATTTTGCCAAGACTGTTACGAAAATCGTGCAGTGGATTATCCGCTTTGCTCCGTTCGGTATCATGGGCCTCGTTGCCAATGCCATCGGCACGAGCGGTCTCGGTGCACTGCTTGGCTACATCCAGGTCCTCGGTGTGCTGCTTGCCGCGTTCTTCTCGGTCGCTTTGATCATGAATCCGCTTATCGTGTACCTTCATATTCATCGCAATCCGTATCCGCTCGTCTGGACGACACTTAAGGAAAGCGGCCTCTATGCATTCTTTACGCGCAGTTCGGCAGCAAATATCCCGGTTAATCTTTCCCTTTGCAAGCGCCTCGGCCTAGATGAGGATACGTACTCGATTTCCATTCCGCTTGGTGCGACCATTAACATGAGTGGTGCAGCCATTACGATTGCCGTGCTTTCGCTCGCCGCAGCGCATACGCTCGGCATCAGCATTGACCTGCCGACGGCCCTGCTTCTCTGCATCGTTTCGACCATCGGCGCCTGCGGTGCGTCGGGTGTTGCCGGCGGTTCGCTGCTGCTGATTCCAGTTGCCTGCGCATCCTTCGGCATCGGCAATGATATCGCCATGCAGGTCGTCGGTGTCGGCTTCATCATCGGTGTCATTCAGGATGCCTGTGAGACGGCCCTCAATAGTTCGACGGATGTCCTGTTTACGGCAACGGCGGAATTTGCCCAGCGTGCTAAGGAAGGCAAACTGCGCGATGAAGACCTTGTCCCGCATAACAACTGATTGCAGCAAATCATGAAATGAGAGCATAAAAAATGCTGTCCGTTTTCGGACAGCATTTTTATTTTGCAGATGACAGGAAGCGTCCGTCACTTGCGGATGATCAGGGCCATGAAGACAAGGTCTTCGGTTTTTGAGATATTGCGGATACCGTGTTTTTCTCCGTCCGGGCAGAACGTGGTCGTGCCGGCGCCGATTACAGACTCGGTGCCGTTGTCGTTGTAGAGGGCCTCGCCCGAGAGAATGTGATACGTCTCGGTGTTGCCTTCGTGCTTATGGACATCGATGCCGCAGAGGGGCGGGACGATGACTTTTGCGTACATGTCGCATTTGCCGTCGAGCTCTGCCGGCGTCAGGAGCTTGACGAGCGAAATCGTGCCGATGCCTTTATTTGCCTGCATGGGTGCTGGTTCAATGAATGCCATGATAAACTCTCCTTTTTAACGAGTGAATGCCTTGCCGCAGGGCGGCAAGTCTGATACAATGGATATACAATTTATAGTTTCTAGATAAATGCGGGGATTCCTCTATGCAGATGGAATTTGCGCTTTATTTTTTTGGATGATATTTGGAGGATATGAAATGGTTTATCTCTTGAAGTTCGGAGCGAGCTGGATTCTGCCGCCCGGTATCTTCATCCTGCTGTTTTTTGCTTTAGCCGTCTGGCTCTGGAAAAAACGCGGCGAAAAAAAGGCTGCAGCCATACTATTTGGACTGACTTTCGTCTTTTATCTGCTCTGCACGGGCTTTGTGGCTGAAAAGACGATGGGCAGTCTCGAATCTGTCTATGCCCCGCCGGAGAATCCTTCCGGCGATGTCATCATCATGCTGGGCGGCGGTGCGTATAATGATACGCCCGATGTTGACGGCACGGGGACGCTCTGTTCGAGTCCTGCCAGCCGCCTGCTGACGGCCGTGCGACTGCAGCGCAAGCTCGATGTGCCCATCTTGCTTTCCGGCGGGCAGGTTTATGAAGATACAGGCGCGGAAGCAAAGATTGCCAAGCGCGTGCTCATGAGCCTTGGCGTGCCGGAAGATAAAATTCTGACGGAGACCAAGAGCATCAATACGAGCCAGAATGCCAAATATTCAGCGGAAATTTTGAGGGAAAACGGACTTTCCCGGCCAATCCTTGTGACGAGTGCCTTCCATATGAAGCGTTCGGTGCTGAATTTTGCGAAGCAGGGCATAGATGTGGAGCCGTTTCCTACGGATTATATGGTGGCGCATCATCCTGTTTTTCACTATACGAAGCTGCGGCCGCAGACGGAGACCCTGCTTGACAACGTGACGGTCCTGCAGGAAACGCTGCGCACGTTTGTGACGAGGTATCTGGAATGACGAAGAATCTTACCGAAGGCTCGCCGGCCAAATTGATTTTTTTCTTTACGATGCCGCTGATTGCCGGCAATATTTTTCAGCAGCTCTATGCCTTTGTCGATACGCTGATTGTCGGCCGCTTTTTAGGGGTCAACGCGTTGGCTGCTGTTGGCTGTACAGGCTCTTTGATGTTTTTGATGCTCGGCTTTGTCATCGGCTTTTCGACGGGGCTCTCTATTTATACGGGGCAGCGCTTTGGCGCGCGTGATGAAGAGGGGGTACGTCAGAGTGCGGCTGCCTGTGCCGTGCTTTCCCTGTTTGCTTCTATTATATTGACGGCAGTCGGTGTCCTTTTATGCCGCCAGCTGCTCATCTGGATGCAGACGCCTGTTGAAATTCTCGATGGTGCTTATTCCTTTATCAGCATTGTTTACGCCGGCATCGGCCTGTTCGTCTTCTATCAGACGCAGACGAATCTCATCCGCGCGCTTGGCGACAGCAAGACCCCGACGATTCTTCTGGCCTGCGGCCTGACGCTCAATATCATCTTTGAGCCAATTGCCATCCTTTGCTTTGGCTGGGGGATTCCGGGCGCAGCCCTCGCCACCTTGGCTTCGCAGGTCTGCGGCAATCTCTTGTGCCTGCTCTTCATCATGAAGAAAGTGCCGGCCCTGCACACGCATAAAAGCGACTGGCGGCCCAATCTCAAATTTTATTGGGAGCATCTGCGCATTGCCCTGCCCATGGGCTTTCAGTCGAGCATCATCGCCATCGGCGCGGTCATCCTGCAGGTCGCTCTGAATGACCTTGGACCTCTGGCCGTGGCGGCTTATGCGGCTGCGCAGAAAATTGAATCCATTGCCATGATGCCGATGATGTCGTTTGGCATCGCTATGTCGGCGTACACGGCTCAGAACTACGGTGCACGGAAATTTGAGCGCATCGGCGAAGGCGTGCGCAAATGCTGCTATATGTCCGTGACCTTTGCCGTGCTGGCCGGCGCGGGGCTGATTTTCTTTGGCCCATCCATCATGCATCTCTTTGTCGGGGATGGTGCCCCAGAGGTCATTGACTTTGGTCATGAGTATCTGATTGTCAATGGCTCGTGCTATTGGATTCTTTCGTTCCTATTCATTTTCCGCTATACGCTGCAGGGGCTCGGACAAAGCATCGTGCCGACGATTGCCGGCATCATGGAACTGCTCATGCGTACGGCGGCTGCCCTTTTCCTCTGCAGCTGGCTCGGCTATCTCGGGGCCTGCCTTGCAAATCCCATGGCCTGGATTGGCTCCTGTGTGCCGCTGACCATCGCGTTCTATTGGACGCACAGAAGCTTCCAGAAAAAATATCATCTCAATTGAACGGACTGATGGCAGGATAAAGGCGTTTTCTGTCGAAAAAGAACTATAACAATAGTGGACAGCTGTTGCTGACCGACAAAAGTCAAAATACGATTGCTGACAATGGATTCAGGAAGGGATGGATATCTATGTATCAAGACGAGTACAAACGCTGGGCCGCTGCAGACCTCATTGATTTTGACCTCAATAAGGAACTCAATGATATTGCAGGTGATGATGAGGCCATCAAGGACCGCTTTGCTGTAGCTCTGGAGTTTGGCACGGCTGGCCTGCGCGGTGTGCTGGGCGCCGGCACGAACCGCATGAATATCTGGGTCGTTCGTCAGGCGACGCAGGGCGTAGCCGACTGGGTTAAAACGCAGGGCGGCACGCAGACCGTGGCCATAAGCTATGACAGCCGTCTCAAGGGCTGGAATTTTGCTCGTGAAGCCGCCGGCGTTCTGGCGGCCAATGGCATTCATGTACGCCTTTATGAGGAACTCATGCCGGTGCCGGCCCTGAGCTTTGCGACGCGCTACTATAAATGCAATGCCGGCATCATGATCACGGCTTCGCATAATCCGGCTCAGTACAACGGCTACAAGGCCTATGGTCCCGATGGCTGCCAGATGACGGATGACGCTGCTGCCGTGGTTTACGATTCCATCCAGAAGACCGATGTCCTGACGGGGGCTAAGCATATCAGCTTTGCCGAAGGCGTCGAAAAAGGCCTGATTCAGTTTGTCGGCGAGGACTGCAAAGATGCCTTCTACCAGGCCATCGAAGCACGTCAGGTCCGTCCGGGCCTCGCCAAGACGGCAGGCCTTAAGCTCGTTTATTCGCCTCTGAACGGCACGGGCCTTGTGCCGGTTACGCGTGTCCTCAAGGATATCGGCATCACGGATATCACGATTGTGCCGGAGCAGGAATATCCGAACGGCTACTTCACGACCTGCAGCTATCCGAATCCGGAAATTTTCGATGCTCTCGCCAAGGGCCTTGAGCTTGCCAAGAAAGAACAGGCTGACCTCATGCTCGCGACGGACCCGGATGCAGACCGCGTGGGCATTGCAATGAAATGTGCCGATGGCACGTACGAGCTCGTCTCGGGCAACGAGATGGGCGTACTGCTGCTCGACTACATCTGCCAGGGCCGCATTGAGAAGGGCACGATGCCGAAGAATCCGGTCGCTGTCATGTCCATCGTTTCGACGCCGCTGGCCGATAAGGTCGCAGAGCATTACGGCGTAGAACTTCGCCACGTATTGACGGGCTTCAAGTGGATTGGCGATCAGATTGCCCAGCTCGAAGCAGCAGGCGAGACGGACCGCTTCATCTTTGGTTTTGAGGAAAGCTACGGCTACCTCGCCGGCCCGTATGTCCGCGATAAGGATGCTGTCGTTTCGTCCATGCTGATCTGCGAGATGGCCGCTTATTACCGCTCCATCGGGTCTTCCATCAAGCAGCGCCTTGAAGAAATTTATCAGCAGTATGGCCGTTATTACAATAAGGTCGATGCCTTCTCGTTCCCGGGCCTTTCGGGTATGGACAAGATGAAAGGCATCATGGTGAACCTGCGCAAAAATCCGCCGACGGAATTTGCCGGCAAGAAGGTCGTGGCGACGATTGACTATGCGGAGCCTGAGAAGACGGGGCTGCCGAAGGCCAATGTCCTCATCTATAAACTCGATGACGGTTCTACGGTCGTCGTTCGTCCATCCGGTACGGAACCGAAGATCAAGACGTACTTCACGACGCTGGGCAAGGATCTTGCGGAAGCAAAAGCAGAGAAAGATAAACTGGCAGAAGCCGTCAAGCCGCTTTTGGCCTGAGCTGCTGCCTGATAAAAGTCAGAGGTGTATTGGATGAATTTATCGGCAAAGGGCTTTGGTGCTTTTGACATCCGCGGCCTTTATCCGGAAGTAATCAATGAAGAACTGGCCTATCGCATCGGCCGTGCTTTTCCGGCTCTGTTTGACGCTAGGAAAATCGCGGTCGGCCGCGATATCCGCCTGTCGAGCCCGGCTCTTCAGGAAGCGCTTGTAAAGGGGCTGACGGAAGCCGGCTGTGACGTCATGGATTTAGAGCTCTGCGGCACAGAGATGATTTATTTTGCTGTGCTGCATCATGAACTGGATGGCGGCATCATGGTTACAGGCAGCCACAACACGAAGAAATACAACGGTTTTCAGCTGGTACGCCGCGGGGCACAGCCGATTTCGGAAGATACGGGGCTCAAAGAGCTCGCCGCGGCCGTCATGGCAGGAAATTTTGCCACAGCTGACGAAAAAGCCGGACACGTCGAAAAGATGGATGTCATGGACGATTATATCGACTATCTTCTTTCTTATGTTGACCTTTCCGCTCTAAAGCCCTTTAAGGTCGTGGCGAATACGGGCAACGGTTCTGCCGGTCCTGTCATCAATGCCATAGAAAAGAAGCTGCCGTTTGACATCGTCAAGATTCATAATATCCCCGATGGCGATTTCCCGAACGGTGTACCGAACCCGCTGCTGCCTGAAAACCGCGAAGCGACCGCAAAAATTGTGCGGGAAGAAGAGGCTGACCTCGGCGTGGCCTGGGACGGTGACTTTGACCGCTGTTTTCTGTTTGATAAAGACGGGAACTGCATCGATGGGTATTATCTCGTGGGACTGCTCGCAGAGGCTTTTCTCAAAAAGCAGTCGGGAGAGAAAATCGTCTACGATCCGCGTCTCATCTGGAATACGGAAGAAGTCTGCCGCAAATTTGGCGGTGTGCCGGTCATTTCACGCAGCGGCCATGCCTTTATTAAGGATAAGATGCGTGACTGCGGTGCCGTTTATGGCGGTGAAATGAGCTCACATCATTATTTCCGCGACTTTTCATACTGCGACAGCGGCATGATTCCCTGGCTTCTCGTCATGGAACTCCTGTCGAAGACCGAGGGCAGCAGCCTGTCGGATTTTGTCAAAGCGTGTCGGGAGCGTTATCCGATATCAGGGGAAATCAACAGCAGGGTGGAAGATGCGGATGACGTCATGGCCAAGGTTGAAGCGGCCTATGCAGGTAAAGGCGAGGTCACGAAGATCGACGGACTGTCCATTGCCTTTGACAAGTGGCGCTTTAATCTCCGGAAATCCAATACGGAACCCGTCCTGCGCCTCAATGTAGAAACGCGCGGCGATAAGAAGCTTTGTCAGGAAAAGACGGATGAGCTTTTGCAGCTCATTCGCACATAAGGGAATATTCACAGGAAAAGGGATACATGATATAATAAGTACGTATGGAACCATAGACCTGCTGCATGTATCCTTTTCCCGTGACATCATGCAATGAAAATGGGAAAAAGAAAAGCAGTCAGAATAAGCAGAGGAGTGTTAAAACATGAGTTTGAAACTGAAATCCGGTTTTACGTTCGACTATGACAATCTTTATGGTGAAGGTAAAGTCACGGAAGCAGACCTCAAGTCTTACGAGGAAGACCTCAAAAAAGCGCATGAGGCCATGAAAGTCATGCGTGAAACGGGCTTCATCCGTGCGCATCTTTCCAAAGACGGCGAACCGGAGAAAGTTCTCTTTTCTCAGACGCCGTATGTAGAAGAAGGCCATATCAACAGCCCGAGCTCTTTGAAGCGTCTGCAGGAGCTTCAAGACCATGTCAAAGGCAATGTTGATGTTGTCGTTTCGATGGGCATCGGCGGTTCTTACCTTGGCAACAAGGTTCTCTTTGATGTACAGTGCGGTGCTTATTGGAATGAACTGCCAAAAGAGGAGCGCCATGGCTTCCCGAAAGTTTATTTCAGCGGCAACAATATCGATCCGCGCAGCACGGGCGACCTCATCCATCATCTCGAGAATGAGTCGAAGATTCTTCAGTATCATGAGAAACGCAATCTGAAGGTCCTGCTGCTCGTCATCTCGAAATCCGGCGGCACGCTCGATACGATGTCGGGCTTCATGGTCGTTTATGATGCTCTGCAGAAGTTCCCAGGCATTGACGTGGAAGTCGTCGCTGTCACGGACCCGAACATGGAGAAACAGACGCTCCTCAAGAAGCTGGCCATCGAGAAGGGCTGGCCGCAGTATGCTGTTCCGGACGGCGTCGGCGGCCGTTTCACGGTATTCACGGAAGTCGGCCTGACGCTGGCTGCCTGCATTGGCTTCGATATCCAGTCTTTCCTCAATGGTGCAAAAGACATGGATAAGGCCTGCCAGAACGATGATATCTGGCAGAATCCGGCTATGCTAAACGCAGCTCTGAAATTCGCCGCTTCGGAGAAACACGGCCGTGATATCGAAGTCATGATGCCGTATGGCGATTACCTCAAATCCGTTTCGGAGTGGTACATCCAGCTGCTCGCGGAATCCCTCGGCAAACAGTTCAACAAGGAAGGCAAGGAAGTTTGCTACGGCCGTACGCCGGTTGTTGCTGTCGGCACGACGGATATGCATTCCCAGACGCAGCAGCATCAGGAAGGCAAGCTCAATAAGGTTGTCCAGTTCGTCAAAGTCGAGAACTGGAAAAATGATCTCGTCATCCCGAATGTATTCCCGGAGGCTAAAAAGCTTGCCGATATCTCGGGCGTTACGATGAGCGAGGCCCTTGAGGTTGCTCGCCAGTCGAATGCGGATGCTCTGTCTTCGAACAAGCGTTACAATGCCTGCTTCACGCTGCCGGAACTCAACGCTTACCATCTTGGCGAACTCCTCTATATGCTCGCTATGAGCGTTGCTTATGAAGGCGAACTCGCAGATGTCGATGCCTTCAACCAGCCGGGCGTTGAATCCTACAAGCGCATCATGGGCCCGAAACTTCAGGCTCTCAAAGCTGCTAAAGCAGCAAAATAAAAATATCCCGAGGCTCATCTGTGCCAATCCACAGGGAAAGTCAACGGCACAGAAAGGCTCTGTCATTTGGCAGAGCCTTTCTTCATAATTGCTTTAGTCAGAATAATGAAACATTATAAGGAGGGAGGCTGTATTGGAACAATGGACAATAAAGAGAAAAAAACAGGCTGGCTGTTTTTTGGCCGGCTGTCTGCTTCTGTCAGTGTACTTTTGGCAGTCTGATGAGGATACGGGGCTGACTGTGTCGGAGTCGGCTGTTTCGGGGCAGTCTGCTGCAGGATTGGAACAAGTCTCAAAAGAAAAATCAGGCAGTCTGGATGCTGGCCGGAAAGCACAGCAAAAGGAAAATGCACGCTACCAAAAGATACGGGGCATGGAAAGCCAGACTTCTTTAGCAGAGCTGCACAATCCATTCTCGCCTGCTCATGAAAAGCGCGGGGAAGCAGCTGCAGCGGCAAGTCGGGATTTGAAGGAGCCGGCGGGGATGCAGAAAAAAATATCGGCAGGTCCTATTGGAGCAGGAAGTCCCTATCGTAATGAGAGTCAGACTGGTCAGAAGGCTGCCGAGATGCAGCCGGAGTCTGCAGCACAGGAAAAAACGGCTGCATTGAGGCTGAGCGGGATTGTGCAGGGCGGTATGCCACTGGTCATTTTGACAGATGGACGCCAGAGTGCGTCTTTGACAGTAGGAGAGCATTTTGCAGGCTGGGAAGTGCTGGAAATCGGCTCACAAAGTGTCCATCTGCAGGGACCGGCAGGAGAGAAATGGCTGGATCTGACTTCGCTGGAATGAAGGACAGGCGTATCAGGCATATGGATCAGACCTAATGGATGGAAAATGAAAATAAAGCAGAAAAGCAGGAAAGAAGGCAGAGAAAAATTTTTTAAATGAGGAGGCTGTGAGATGACGACAGTCAAATGGAAGAAAATGATATTCGCGGGATTTTTAACGGGAATATTCCTGATGCCGGTTTTTCCGGTCCGGGCTGAGGCTGCGCCCATTGCGATGCGGGTGGTAGAGGGCGATGTTCGCTCTGTTCTGCTGACATTGGCCAGAGCTGGCCATGAAAATATCGTTCTGGATGACAGCGTGACAGGAACCGTAACGCTTAATGTCACAGAAGAGCCGCAGAAGCTCCTGCAGATGGTAACAGCTGCCAAGGGGCTGGTCGTGGTCAAAGAGGGGTCGACCTATCTGGTGACAACGGCTGCACAGGCAGAAAGTCTTCGCAGGGTCCATGTGTATCCGGTCCGCTATGCTGACCCTGCGGATCTGGCACGGGCTGCAGAATTGTCCCTGCAGCATCATGGGACAGCGTCTGAGAGCCGTGACTCTGCAGACAAAAAGGGAAAAGAGTCTCCTGCAGGAAAAGGTCAGGCCGAAGGACAGCGCGTCCTGGTGGACAGTGCGACCAATTCGCTCTTGTTCTATGGTACGGCAGCTGAGGCAGCAAATGTCGAACAGGTCGTAAAAAAGCTTGACTGCCAGCCGCAGCAGGTATCGCTTGAGGCCAAGGTTGTGGCGCTTTCGAAAGATGCTTCGAAAAAACTCGGCGTGGAATGGAATTGGTCTTCCCTGCCACAGTATCCGGATTATGAAACGACGTACCGTCATAAGGGCAGCAGCAATGAAGTGCAGGAAAAGGAAATCAAGCGCCATACGCAGGACGGGACCATTCCGGGCATCATCCAGTTCGGGCGCGGCCCTGAGGGCATTCCGTTTGAGTTTTATTACGGGGCAACGATACAGGCCCTTGTGACGCAGGGCAAGGCCAAGATGCTCGCGCGCCCGAACATTACGACGGTGCAGGGCCGCGAGGCCGTCATCAACATCGGCGGCGAAGTGCCGGTGCCGACGCAGTCCGTGACAGACAGCACGACTACAACGACTTATACATACCGTCAGGCCGGCATCATCCTGCGCTGCACGCCGCGCATTCACGATGATGGGCGCATCACGGCTTCTGTTCATACGGAAGTCAGCTCGCCTCTTTATGTCGAAGATATCAAAGCCTATCGTTTTCAGAATCGCAGTGCCGATACGACAGTCAGTCTGCGCGATGGTGAGACCATGGTCATCGGCGGTTTAATTGGCAGCGATGAATCGAGGACGCTTTCGAAAATCCCATTTCTGGGAGATCTGCCAATCCTCGGTTCGTTCTTCCGCAGCGTGCGCAGGAGTCATTCAGAGTCTGAAATCATGATTTTCCTCACGGCACATGTCATTCCGGAGCACGAAAAAGTCTAAAATCCGTCAGAGGAAGGACAGACAGGGAAGTCAGGAGCAAAAGTCAAAACGACTTTTGCTCCTGACTTCTTTTCTTTTGCGGATGCATAAGTTATAATAAGAAAGTAGTTGAAATAAATGAACGAGATTCGTAATTGATGATGATTCAGATTGAAGTGAGGGATGAGCGTGCAGTATCCAATCAATATGGAAATTGCCGGACGCGTCTGCGTGATCATAGGCGGCGGACGTGTGGCGGAGCGCAAGGCACAGGTCCTGCTGCAGGCGGGGGCTCATCTGACCATCATGGCACCATCGCTTACGAATGCGCTTTATCAGGAAGCTTCGACGGGATGCTTTTTCTGGCTGGCGAGACCGTATGAAGATGGTTTTTTGCGGCGGGTCAGGCCCTTTTTGGTATTCTGTACGGCAGATAATCACGAGGTTAACCGCTTGGCTGCTGCTGAGGCGAGAGAAGCGGATGCTCTCGTCAATGTCGCCGATGAGCCGGAGCTTTCGGATTTTTTCGTGCCGGCGAGCATTCGGCGCGGGAAATTCCTGCTGACCATCGGCACCGGCGGCTTGAGTCCTGCTTTTTCGCGCTGCCTGCGCGGTCAGCTCGAACAGGCTTTCCCGCCGGCGTTCGGCATCTGGGTGGAGCGTCTATCTGAGATACGGAATGAAATGAAGGAAAAGCTGCCGACGAGCGATGCGCGTCAGACGTTCTGGCGCTTGGCGCTTTCAAG
The DNA here is from genome assembly GCF_051886055.1 of Mitsuokella apri. NCBI lineage: Bacteria > Bacillati > Bacillota > Negativicutes > Selenomonadales > Selenomonadaceae > Mitsuokella > Mitsuokella apri. The sequence continues at coordinate 71,174 of NZ_JBJEXT010000049.1, forward strand.
AGAAGTGATTAATTTAGTCAGGGCCGGCCAGCTGGACCGGGCGGAGGTATTGATTCGACATGCAGTTATTGGTTTTAGGTCTCAATCATAAAACGGCACCCGTGGAGGTGCGTGAGAACTTTTCCATCCCGAAGCCGTCCATACGCGATGGCCTTGAGAATCTCAATGAATATGAAGGCCTTTCGGAAGCCGTGGTCCTTTCGACCTGCAACCGCAGCGAGATGTACGCGGTTGTTGACGATGCCAAGGAAGACCTCGCCACGCTCAAGCAGTTCTTATTCGATTTGACCGGCAATGACGATGATATTGACGAATATCTTTATTCATTCGTTGATGAAGAATGCATCCGGCATCTTTTCAACGTGGCCGCGAGCCTCGATTCGCTTGTACTCGGCGAAGGTCAGATTCTTTCGCAGGTCAAGGAGGCTTATGCGATTGCGCGCGAGGCGGGTTCGACGAGCACCGTGCTCAATACGCTTTTTCATCGCGCCATTGCCACGGGCAAGCGCGTGCGCACGGAAACGCGCATTGCCTTCAGTTCGGTTTCGGTCAGCTATGCGGCCGTGGAGCTCGCAAAGGAAAAGCTCGGCACACTGGAACAGTCAAACGCTTTGATTTTCGGCGCGGGCAAGATGGCGGAACTCACGGCTCAGCACCTCGTTTCGCATGGTGTGCGCGAGATTTACGTGGCGAACCGCCATATCGAGAAAGCCGAGCAGCTCGCGGCAGAATTCGGCGGCGAGGCCGTGCCTTTTGAAGGAGCCCTGAAGCGGGCCGTGGATGTCGATGTCATCGTGACTTCGACCGGTGCGCCGCATTACGTCGTCAAGCCTTGGGAAACGCGTCAGCTCATGACGAAGCGCAAGGGCAGGCAGCTCTTTTTCATCGATATTGCCGTGCCGCGCGATGTTGACCCGGATGTCAGCCAAATCAAGGGCGTGACGCTCTACAACATCGATGCCCTCGAAGAAGTGGTCGATGAGCATAAAGAAGAACGTCAGCAGGAAGCGAAACTCGCCCATAAGATTGTCGAAGAGGAAGTCAAGTCCATCGAGGATAAATTCCAGTATCTTTCGTTTCGCCCGCTCATGGCCCTGCTTTCCGAGCGCTGTGAACGCATCCGTCAGCGTGAGATTCGGCGTGCCTCTTCGAAATTGCCGGACCTTACGAAGGCAGAACGGCGCCAGATTGAGCATATGACGCGCATGATCGTGCGCAAGATTCTGCGCATGCCGATGATGAAGCTCAATGCCTCGGCCGGCACGCCGCAGGAAGCATTTTATATTGAAGCAATGCGGGCTTTATTCAAGCTCGACACGATAGGGGAGGCGGCAACGAGTGAAGAACGGCACAATCGTTATCGGAACGCGCAGCAGTAAATTGGCCTTATGGCAGGCCGACTACGTCGCAGGATGCCTGCAGAAAAAATATCCGGAGCTCAAAGTGGAAAAGAAGCTCATGACCACAAAGGGTGATAAAATCCTCGATGCGCCGCTGGCGAAAATTGGCGGCAAGGGGCTTTTCACGAAGGAACTCGAACAGGATATGCTCGAGGGCGGCATCGACCTTGCTGTGCACAGCCTGAAGGACATGCCGACTGAGGTGCCCAAAGGCCTTGTGATTTCGGCCATCACCAAGCGTTTTGACGCAGGCGACGCCGTCGTAAGCCCGAAGTATAAGACGTTTGCAAATCTGCCAAAAGGCGCAAAAGTCGGCACCTCGAGCCTGCGGCGCAAGGCACAGCTGCTGCACGCCAGGCCGGACCTTCACATCTGCGATTTGCGCGGCAATGTCAATACACGCCTTAAGAAACTCGAAGAGGAGCATTTCGATGCCATCATTCTCGCCGTGGCAGGCCTTAAAAGACTGGGCTTTGCGGACCGCATCACGGAGGTGCTGCCCAAATCCATGGTTCTGCCGGCTGTCGGGCAGGGGGCACTTGCCATCGAGACGCGTCAGGATGATGACGAAATCCGCGGCCTTATCGATTTTCTCAATGATGAGGAAACCGGGGCCTGTGCAAAGGCTGAGCGTGCTTTTCTTGCGCGCGTCGAAGGCGGCTGTCAGGTGCCGGTCGGCGTTTACGCGGTGCCGACAGAAGAGACAGAAGGAAAGAGTGACCTGCGTGTCGAAGCTGTCATTGCATCGCTTGACGGTCAGCGTCTTTACCGCGATGCCATAGAGGGCAGTGCGGCAGAGGCCGAAAAAATGGGGACGGAGCTTGCCGATCAGCTGCTTAATATGGGCGGCCTGGCGATTCTGCATGAAATCGGCCTGCTGCTGGACCGCTGAGAGCTGTTCTTGAGGATTTTATAGGAAATGTAAGAAGAACGGCAGGACGGGAACTCCCGTCTGGCCGTGTGTATCATAAAGGAGAGTAACATGGCAGGTATGGTATATCTGGTCGGAGCGGGTCCCGGAGACTATCGCTTAATCAGCCTTAAGGCAGTCGACTGCCTGAAGAAAGCCGATGTCGTCGTCTATGACCGGCTCGCAGATGACCGCATTTTAGGCTGGGCGCCAAAAGATGCAGAATTCATCTATGTGGGCAAGGCTTCGAGCCATCATACGATGAAGCAGCCCGATATCAATCAGCTGCTCGTCGATAAGGCCAAGGAAGGCAAGACCGTCGTGCGCCTCAAGGGCGGCGACCCCTTCGTCTTTGGCCGCGGCGGCGAGGAAGGACTGCTGCTCGAGGAAAATCATCTGCCGTTTGAGGTAGTGCCGGGCATCACCTCGGCCATCTCGGTGCCGGCTTATGCGGGTATCCCCGTTACGCACCGCGGCATCGCGACATCGTTTGCCGTCATCACGGGGCACGAAGACCCGACGAAGGGCAGGAGCAACATCCGCTGGGATAAACTTGCGACCGGTGTTGACACCTTGGTATTCCTTATGGGCGTGGCCAATCTGCCGCACATCACAGAAGAGCTCATCAAAAACGGCCGTCCGGCCGCTACGCCGGCAGCCGTCATCCGCTGGGGCACAAAGCCGGAGCAGCGCGTCCTGATGACGACCGTGGGCAAGGCGGCAGAGGATGTGGCCAAAGCCAATCTCAGACCGCCGGCCATCTTCATCGTTGGGGATGTCGTCAAACTGCGCGAAAAACTTCAGTGGTTCGATAAACTCGCGCAGAAGCCGCTGTTTGGCAGGACCGTGCTCGTCACGCGCGCCCGCAGTCAGGCTTCGAAACTCACGGCAAAACTCGAAGAGCTCGGTGCCCGCGTCATCGAAAAACCGGCCATTGCCATTGCCGCACCGGATGATGCGTATGCGGCTGTCGATGGGGCTATTGCGGAGCTCGACAAATATCAGTGGCTGATTTTTACGAGCACGAATGGCGTGGAACATTTCTTCGACCGTCTTTACACTGCCGGCAAAGATGTGCGTGCCCTCGGCTACGCCAAAGTGGCCGCAATTGGCCAGACGACAGCGAATAAGCTCAGGGAATACGGCATCATCGCCGACGTTGTCCCGCAGGAATTCCGCGCCGAAGGCATCATCGAAGCCCTGAAGGGCAAACTGCCGCCGCATGCCAAAATTCTGCTGCCGCGCGCCGCTGCCGCCCGCGAAATCCTGCCCGAAAAACTGCGCGAACAGGGCGCAGAAGTCGACGTCGTGCCGGTCTATCAGACCGTGACGGCAGCAGCCACCCCGGAAGAAATCGCAGAGCTCACCAAGGAACTTGAGGATGGCAGCATCGACTACGTGACCTTCACGAGCTCTTCGACCGTCCACAACCTCATCAAACTGCTCGGCAGCACAGAGCCTCTTGCGAACGTTAAAAAAGCCTGCATCGGCCCCGTGACAGCGGAGACAGCAAGAAAAGCCGGCCTTGAGCTGGATATCGTGGCCAAGACTTATACCATTGAGGGACTGGTTCAGGAAATCGAGCAGCATATCTAACTGGCAGGGAGGAAGGAGCGGTGAGCCATAAGCGAAGCTTCAGCCTGCTGCGCGAAGCGTTGGCTCATTGCTCCTTCCGGACGTTTCTGCACATGAGGGCAGCGTGGCATGACTGCCCAACGCTCCGCGTGGCCTGCTGCTAAACCAATTTTTTGCTCTATAATGAATCCCATCAAAAGAGCTAAACGCACTTCGTTTGAACGACGCTCTTTTGACGGGGGTCCGGTCGGCAAAAAATTGGTTCTTAACGCAGAAGGCCAAAGCTCCGCTTATGGTCAGCCATGCCACGCAGGCTGCTGTTGTATCTTTTGTGTAAGGTTTTGAGACGATTCTATAATTTGATGCAGTGATTCATTACTGAATTTTTTTAGGAGATGTTTTTCATGTATAATCAGAAGCTTCGTCCGCGCCGTATGCGCATTTCGCCGGCCATGCGTGCCATGGTTCGGGAGACGACTCTTTCGGCTAAGGATTTTGTTTATCCGATTTTCGTCGTGCCGGGTGAAAATGTCAAGGAAGAGATCCCGAGCATGCCGAACTGCTATCATCTGTCGGTTGATAATGCCGTAGAGCTGGCCAAAGAGATTTATGAACTCGGCATTCCGGCCGTTGAAGTCTTCGGCCTGCCGGAATACAAGGATGCAGACGGCTCTTCTGCCTGGGACCCGACGAGCCCTGTACAGCGCGCCATCAAGGCCATCAAAGCGGCTGTGCCGAATCTCATGATTGTCGGCGACGTCTGCCTCTGCCAGTACACGACGCACGGCCACTGCGGCCATCTCGAAGGCCACTATGTCGACAACGACAAGACGCTGAAGCTCCTGCAGAAAGTCGCGGTCTCGCAGGCCGAGGCTGGTGCGGACATCATCGCTCCTTCGGACATGATGGACGGCCGCGTGGCTGCCATCCGCGAAGCCCTCGATGAACACGGCTTCATCAATGTCTCCATCATGAGCTATGCCGTCAAATACGCTTCGGGCTATTACGGCCCGTTCCGCGATGCGGCAGACAGTGCACCGGCCTTCGGCGACCGCCGCCAGTATCAGATGGACCCTGCCAATGCCCGTGAGGCACTCAAAGAAGTCGACCTCGATATCATGGAAGGTGCCGATATCATCATGGTCAAGCCGGCTCTTGCCTATCTCGATGTCGTGCGTCAGGTCCGCGACCACATCCATCATCCTGTTGCCGTTTACAACGTCAGCGGCGAGTACGCGATGGTCAAGGCTGCTGCCCAGAACGGCTGGATTGATGAAAAACGCATTGTCCTCGAGACTTTGACGGGCATGAAGCGTGCCGGTGCCGATATCATCATCACGTACCATGCCATTGATGCCGCTAAGTGGCTCAAGGAAGAAGAATAAGGGAGGATATTCCTGTGCTGAATCTTGAAAAATCTCTCGCGGCTTTCAATGAAGCCAAGAATCTCATGCCGGGCGGCGTCAACAGCCCTGTGCGCTCGTATGCCAATGTCGACTGCAACCCGCCGTTCATCGCACGCGCCAAGGGCGACCGCATCTTCGACATCGATGGCAATGAGTACATCGATTATGTCGGCTCGTGGGGCCCGATGGTCGTCGGCCACGCGCATCCGAATGTCGTCAAGGCCCTGCAGGAAGCCGTCACGCGCGGCACGAGCTACGGCGCGCCGACGCTTTTGGAATCTGAGCTTGCCAAGCTCGTCATGAAGGTCTATCCGTCGATTGAAGTCATCCGCATGGTCAACTCGGGCACCGAGGCGACGATGAGCGCCCTGCGCCTGGCACGCGGATATACGGGTCGCGATAAGATTGTCAAATTCATCGGCTGCTACCACGGCCACAGCGACAGTCTGCTCGTCAACGCCGGTTCGGGCATGGCGACATTCGGTGTGCCGAGTTCGCCGGGTGTGACGAAGGGCACGGCGGCCGATACGATTTCGGTGCCGTACAACGATGTCGAGGCCATCACGAAGGTCATGGATGAAATGGGCGACGAAATTGCGGCCGTCATCATCGAGCCGGTGGCCGGCAATATGGGCTGTGTGCCGCCGAAGCAGGGCTATTTGCGCACGATTCGCCGTTTGACGGAAGAGCACGGCACCATTCTGATTTTTGATGAAGTCATGTGCGGCTTCCGCGCTTCTTTGGGCGGCGCACAGGCTGCCTACGGCATCACGCCGGACCTCACGTGCCTCGGCAAGATCATCGGCGGCGGCCTGCCGGTTGCCGCTTATGGCGGACGCCGCGACATCATGATGAAGGTCTCGCCGGCCGGTCCTGTCTATCAGGCAGGCACGCTTTCGGGCAATCCTCTGGCCATGACAGCAGGCATCGAGACCTTGAAGCTCATCACGGCAGAACCGGAGCCGGGCGAGGCTGACTACAGCCGCATGCTGACGCTCAAGACGAAGAAACTGCTGCTTGGCTGGCTCGAAAAGGCTAAGGAAGCCGGTGTCGCGATTCAGGCGCATCAGGCCGGTTCGATGTTCGGCATTTTCTTCAACGAGCACGAGGTCTACAATTACGACGATTCGTGTGCTTCGGATCAGGAGGCCTTCAAGGTCTGGTTCAAGAGCATGCTTGAGCAGGGCATCTACCTTGCTCCGTCGCAGTTTGAGACACTCTTCATGTCGGGCGCGCATAGCGACGAAGACATTGACCGCACCATTGAGGCGGCGGGCAAAGCCTTCAAGGATGTGGCGGAGAGCCGCAAATAATATAGGAATGAGACAAACCGTCGGTCTGTGGTGACTGGCGGTTTTTTTCTATGAGGGAATCCGGAACGGGCTGGCCAACACTGCGCGGTGTGCTGCGGCTAAACCGATTTTTCGGCACAATGTTCACTAAGGTCAGTTTCTTTTTATGCAATAGGTCAGATTTTATCTTCAAAGATGAGAAATTTTTTCTTCTAAACAAAATTGGCCATATCATAAAGCGATGGATTGAGACTTTTCGTATGGTCAGAAAAGCGTATACTAAAGGCTGTAATCATTTTTCAGCTCTTGCTGATGAGGAGGTCTTTTTAGATGAAGGAATCGGTAGAAAATCGTTATGAGCTCAACAAGCAGCTGGCGCAGATGCTCAAGGGCGGGGTCATCATGGATGTGACGACGCCGGAGCAGGCAAAGATTGCGGAGGAGGCTGGGGCCTGTGCGGTCATGGCACTCGAGCGCATTCCTGCGGATATCCGGGCGGCGGGCGGTGTTTCGCGCATGAGCGACCCGAAGATGATTAAGGGCATCCAGAATGCCGTTTCCATTCCGGTCATGGCCAAATGCCGCATCGGTCATTTTGTCGAGGCGCAGATTCTTGAGGCCATCGAGATTGACTATATTGACGAGAGCGAGGTCCTGTCGCCGGCCGATGACGTCTACCATATTGACAAACATAAATTCCGCGTGCCGTTTGTCTGCGGTGCCCGTGACCTCGGCGAAGCTCTGCGCCGCATTGCGGAAGGCGCCTCGATGATCCGCACGAAGGGGGAGCCGGGCACGGGCGATGTCGTGCAGGCCGTACGCCATATGCGGAAAATTAACGCCGAAATCGCATCTCTCACGGCTAAGCGCGGGGATGAACTCTTTGAAGCGGCAAAGACTTTAGCCGTGCCGTACGCACTCGTCAAGTACGTCCATGACAACGGCAGGCTGCCTGTCGTCAATTTTGCTGCGGGCGGCGTGGCGACACCGGCTGACGCTGCGCTCATGATGCAGCTCGGCGCCGAAGGCGTTTTTGTTGGTTCGGGTATCTTTAAGTCAGGGAATCCGGCGAAGCGCGCGCGTGCCATCGTGCAGGCCGTGACGAATTACGACAAGCCTGAGATTCTTGCGGAGCTTTCCGAAGACCTCGGCGAGGCCATGGTCGGCATCAACGAGGAAGAAATCAAGCTTCTGATGGCAGAACGGGGGAAATGATATGGCTAAAATTGGTGTACTTGCCGTGCAGGGGGCTTTCATCGAGCACGAAAAGATGTTGGCATCACTCGGCGCCAAGTGCGTGGAACTTCGCAATGCGGCAGATCTAAAAGAAAAGCCAGACGGTCTCGTGCTGCCGGGCGGCGAAAGCACGGTACAGCGCAAAATCCTTATGGAAACGGGCATGTACGAGCCGATAAAAGCGTGGCTTGACGAAGGCATGCCCGTGCTTGCGACCTGCGCAGGACTGATCCTTCTCGCTGAGCATTTGAGTAACGACACGCGGACCTGCTTTAAGACCCTGCCCGTCACGGTCCGCCGCAACGCCTACGGCCGCCAGCTCGGCAGTTTCATCACCGAGGCCGACGTCCGCCACATCGGCGTGATGCGTCAAAATTTCATCCGCGCACCCTACATTGAAAAAGTCAGCCCCGAAGTCGAAGTCCTCTCGAAGACGAATGGCCATGTGACGGCCGTACATTATAAGAATCAGCTGGCCCTGTCTTTTCATCCGGAGGTCGGGCACGATGCGCGGCTGCATCAGGCTTTTCTCGATATGACCGCATAAAAAAATCAGGAGATATCTTAACGTATCTCCTGATTTTTGTTTCTTTATTTCACGATGTGTTTGCCGCCGATGTATCTTGGCTGCCAGTAGCTGTTCGAGAGGCTGTCGATGCGGACGCCTTTGCTTGAGGAGGCATGGATGAACTCGTTGTTGCCGAGGTAGATGCCGCAGTGCGAGGGGCCGGGCTCATAGGTCTCGAAGAAGACGAGGTCGCCGGGTTCAAGCTGGCTCTTACTCGTCGTGCGCAGGCCGAGACGGTACTGGTCGTCGGCGAGACGCGGGATGCTGATGCCGTTCTTGCCAAAGACGTACTGCAGGTAGCCCGAGCAGTCAAAGGCCTTGGGCGTGGCGCCGCCAAAGCTGTAGGGCACGCCAATGTAGGATTTTGCCGTTGAGATGATACTGCTGACCTTGCTGCGGTCGAGGATGGGCTTGTTGTTCGGGACGGTCGGGCCGTAGTTTGGCGCCGTGCTCTTGATGCGTTCGAGCAGGGCTTCTTTGTCCTTTATGGAACCGTGGTAAATCGACTTTGTGTCCCGCAGGGCCCGCCACGTCGCGTTGTTGACGATACCAGTCGGACGAATGTTGTTGTCGCGCTGGAACTGCGTGACGACGCGCTTCGTCTCCTCACCGTAAATGCCATCGATGTCCTTGATCGTATAGCCGACATTCTGGAGCTTCTGCTGCAGGAGCATGACGTCGCGTCCTGAAGAATTGAGTTTGAGCACAGGCGCGGCAAGGCCTGTCGCGGAAAAAAGCAGGGAAAAGAGTCCGGCAATGAGACCGGCTTTTATAAAATGACTCCTGTGCATATGAATCGGGTCCTTTCCAAAAGTTCCAAAAGAAGTTCCAAAAGTCTATAAAAGTCGCTGGAAATCTGCGCAAACCCGTGTCAGGTCATGGATTCGCGTACGTGGTCGAGACCCTGACACATGAGTTTGACGACATGGTCATCGTCGAGGGAATAAAACGCTTCCTTGCCGTCCTTGCGGTATTTCACGAGTCTGGCCGCGCGCAGCACGCGCAGCTGGTGGGAGATGGCCGACTGTCCCATCTGCAGGGATTCCGCGATATCGCAGACGCACATTTCTTTTTCTACGACAAGCAGCGAGAGTAGTTTGATGCGGGTCTTGTCACCTAAGATCTTGAAGAGGTCGGCAAGACGCAGGCTGGTTTCGTCATCGAGTCTGTGCGACAGTGCGTCGTGTATCTTATCCGGATGGGGATGATTGATCTCGCAAAGGTCACAGAGCTCGTTCTTTCTGAGATTATCGTTCATTGGTATAACGTATTCCTCCGACTACTTACATATACTTATATTATATCAGTTTCTGCATCGAACTGGAATGAAAACTTTCTTCCGGGGGTGATGTACTGCAGCATATTGCACTCGCTTTCATCGATCATCGCGGCGACATTCGTGCGCGGGTCGGCTTCCTGCGGCGTGCGGATAATCTGGAGTTCGCCCATGTAGCGGCCGTAGCCTTTATTGTCAATCGTGATGGCGCCAATGGGGCGCATGGTTGCGTTGTCCTGTTCGATGACAGCGTTCATTTTCTTTAAGAGAGGGCGGCTTTCCTGTGCGCGGATGGCGTCGCGCGCTTCATCGAGTCGTGACGTGAACGTATGAGAAAGTAATTTTCGCTGTACGGGGTCTTTTGTCAGCAGCCGGGCACGCAGTGTAATCTGGTCCCCCTTCAGGGCTCCGAGGGCGGCGATTTCCTCATCCGTCGGCAGTGAATCGGCGAGAAAGACAGAATCACAGCCAAGAGCCACGAGATGACGGGCCGAGACCTCCGCTGCTTCATCACGGTGTTCCTCCAGTGTCGGAAGGCCGTCTTTCAGCGGGGAGCGGCGGCGTCCGTCCTGACTGGGGACAAAGGCGCCGACGCGGATGCCGTAGTGATGAAGCAGGATGTTTGCGTGCACGAGGGCCTGTTCACTGAGCCCTGTGCCGCGGCGCGGATAAAAATTATGCAGGGCATCGATGCGGGCAAAATCCGTGCCGGCGTCCTGCAAATCCTGCAGAAGGCGGTGCGTGATGGTCGAAGCGTTGAGCTGAAAGCGCATTTCCGGGAAGCGGTGGGAAAGCGAGGCAATTTCCTCCGCAGAAAAACCGTAGTCAAGCCGCAATGTCGTGATGCCGAGCATGCGGAAGGCCGTGGGATTGAACTCGGGCAGGCCGAGGAGTTTCATGGTTGCGGGAGAAACATCGGAAATGACTTCCATATGACGATGGCGGGCGGCCTTTAAGAGAACGCCGATTTCTTTTTTTAAGGCATTGACGTTGGTTTCCGGGATATGCAGGGAGGTGAAGATGCGCGAAATGCCGGCGCGGGCGGCTCTGGCGAGGAGTAGCAGGTTTTCATCGGGCGTGTTGTCGAGCCCCGGATAAAGGGAAATACCGTTTTCCATATAAAACTTCCTTTCTTTTGCAGACATTTGCTCATGCAAAAGTCAGTATTCAACTTTCTTCCGGCGGGTCATCGAAGCCGATGAGCCATGTGGCAATGAAGCCGCCGATATAGGCCGTGACAAGTCCGAGAAGATAAATGGGAATCTGGTCCGTGGCAGCCGCGAGCGGCAGTCCCGAAATGCCGAGTGTCGCCGCACCGACCATGAACTGGGCCTGCACCGCGCCGCCGCAGGCCCCGCCGATGCAGGCACCGATGAAGGGCTTGCCAAGGGGCAGGGTCACGCCGTAAATCAGGGGTTCGCCGACTCCCATGATGCCGACGGGCAGAGCCGAGGCGATAGTTTTTTTGAGGAAGTGATTTTTCGTCTTGCAGTAAACGGCAAAACTGGCGCCGACCTGTCCGGCACCGGCCATGGCGAGTACGGGCAGCAGGATGGTCACGCCATAGCGCGCGAGAAGTTCCGCGTGAATCGGCGTGAGCGTCTGATGGATGCCGAGCATGACCATCGGCAGAAAGGTGCCGCCTAAGATAAAGCCCGTGATGGCGCCGCCGGAGCCGATGGCGCTCGTGGCAGCCGTGCCGATGCAGTCGGACAGAAAGCCGCCTAAGGGCTGCAGGACGCAGATGGCGATGGTGCCAGAGATTAAAAAGGTGAAAAGCGGTGTGAGGAACAGGCTGAACATCTCGGGGATGATGCGGCGCAGCTGTTTTTCAATCAAGGCGGCGAGGGCGGCTACGAGCAGCACGGAAATGACGCCGCCGCGTCCCGGCACGAGCGGTTCGCCTGTGAGATTGACCGAGGCGAGCCCCGGATGGGCGAGCAGGGCGCCTAAAATGCCGCCCAAAATCGGCGTGCCGCCAAATTCCTTGGCCGCGTTGTAGCCGACAAAGAGATTCATGCCCCAGAAGACCGTGCTGCCGCCAATGGCCAGGAGCTGATAGACGGCCGTCTGCGCAAAAGCAGGGTCAACCTTGCTGACGACATTTAAGGTGCCGCTTATGAGGCCGCAGGCAATGAAGGCTGGAATCAGCGGAATGAAGATGCTGGCGATGCGCTTAAAGAGAAGCTTTAGCGGCGTGGCGTTCTTCGCGCGTATTTTTGCGTGCAGGGCTTTGCCGTCGCCGACTTTGGCGGCTTCGGCAGCGGCTTTTGTACTGGTCTTTGGCGGCGTTGGCGAAGATTTTGCTTCCGAAGGAGCGGAAAGAGCAGAAGGAGCCGCTTTTTCTTCCCCGCTGTCGGTACTGTCCTGCTCTTTTGAGGCAGACTGGTTGCTGAGCAGGGCCGAAAATGCCTCGGTCACGCGGTCCACGCGTCCGGGACCGAAGATGATCTGGAGCTCTTCGCCGGCATCATGGACGCCGAGCACGCCGTTTATTTTTTTGAGCTTGGCGAGCATCGCTTCATCCTTATGCACGAGGACAAGGCGCAGCCGCGTCATGCAGTGTGTGACGGACTGGATATTTTCCGCAGGTCCCGTCAGGAGATAAACCTGCCAGGCAATATCTTCATAATTCATGGGCGGTTTCCTCCTGTGCTGAGGCTTTGCCGAGTGTTTGCCGTATGGCCGCAGCGAGATGGCCATATGCTTTTTCGAGAGCATTTCGGCCTTCGAATGCGGAAATGCCCGTCACGACCATAAGAATGGCGAGCTTGGCATGGCCGTCGGCTGCAGCCAGGGCTTTTTCCGCTTCACCGCGCTCACAGCCGCTTCCTTCCATGACGATGCGCACGGCGCGTTCGCGGAGTTTCTGGTTGCTGGCCCTGACATCGACCATGAGGTTGCCGTAGACCTTGCCGAGTTTGATCATCGTACCCGTTGAAAGCATATTGAGTACGAGTTTCTGGGCCGTGCCGGCCTTCATGCGCGTCGAGCCCGTGACGATTTCAGGGCCGGTGACAGGGGTCAGGGCAATGTCGGCGAGGGCGGCAATCTTTGAATGCTCGCTGCAGGAGAGCGCAATCGTCAGGGCACCGAGCTCATGGGCATACTGCAGGCCACCGATGACGTAGGGCGTGCGTCCTGAGGCAGCGATGCCGACGAGTACATCCTTTGCTGAAAAATTGTGTTCCTTGAGGTCTTTGACTGCTAAAGCGGGATTGTCCTCGGCGCCTTCCTGTGCGCGAAAAATGGCGGGAATGCCGCCGGCGATGAGTCCCTGCACGAGTTCCGGGTCCGTGCCGTAAGTCGGCGGGCATTCCGAGGCATCGAGAATGCCGAGGCGTCCTGAGGTGCCGGCACCGATGTAGAAGAGGCGGCCGCCATCTTTCAGGCGTTGGCTTGTCGCGTCAATCGCTTTGGCGATGGCGGGCAAGATTTTCTTTATTGCAGCCGAGATTTTGCTGTCCTCCTGCTGCATGATCGTGACCATCTCCAGCGTCGTGCAGGTATCGATATGGGCAGAAGCCGGATTGCGGCGCTCTGTCGTGAGTTTTGTTAAGTCCATGGTTGTCATAAAGGGAAAGCTCCGTTTCTATATATAATAGTAGGAATCATAAATTACATAGTATAGTATACCACAAGAGGGAAAACGCCGGAAATGCAGGTCTGCGCAAAGAAAAAGACTGCCGCGGCAAGGCGGCAGCCAAGGATGTGTGTAAGCTGGCATCAGACAACGAGGGATTGACCAAAATAGACGATACAGCCCATGATGATGATGAACGGGATGTAGAACTTGACGGCAAAGTGCAGGAGTTTGCCCTCGCAGCCGACCGTGCCGATGGCCGCCACGGCGATGGCAATGCTCTGCGGCGAAATCATCTTGCCGGCACAGGCTCCCGTGGCATTGGAGGCGGCAATCCAGGCCTGTACGCTTTTGCTGGCACCAATGGCCATGGCGGAGTCCGTCTGCAGCTTGCCGAAGAGCACGCACGAAGACGTGGCCGAACCCGTGATGAAGGTACCGATGGAGCCGATGAACGCGGCGATGGCCGGATAGGCCGTACCCGTAGCGGCAACAGCCGTTTCGGCGATTTCATGCGTCATACCGGCGTAGCCCATGACTTTGGCCGTAGCGATGACGGTGATGATCGTGACGATCGTAAAGCGGAGGTTCCAGGCCGTGCGGCGCAGGCACGAGGTCATGCCGCCAAACGAAGCGCCCTGGATGGCACCGCCGATGAAGGCTGCAAGAAGAATCAGCACGCCCGGCGTTGCCAGCCAGGTGAACGTATAGGGCTCACCGCCGGGGCCGTCGTAAATGAGGACGCTGCTCTTGATGAGGTTCAGCGGGTCATGGATGGCCGGAATGAGTTTTGAGGTCATGAGCAGGAAGACGAAGATGAGGATGAAGGGCATCCAGGCGCGGATGCCGCCCGCAAGCGTGAACGGCTCTTCATCTTCGTGCGGCGGCATGGCGTGTTCGGGGTCGTTGACCGGGAAAAGTTTGGCACAGCCGATGATGGCTGCCATGGCGACAATCGCGCCGCCGACAACGGCGAGCTCCGGACCCATGAACATCGAGATGGCAATTTCGGCTGCCGAGAAGCCAACGCCGGCCGTCAGGCACATCAGGAACATGCCCTTGAGCCCCTTAAGGCTGTGGCTCGCGACGATGACCATGAGAAACGGGCAGAGGATGGTGAGAGGTGCAAGCTGCAGGGCTGTGTAAGTGGCGAGCAGGACAGGGTCCGTATCGGTGACACTGCCGAGCGTGACGAGCGGAATACCGATGGAGCCATAAGCCGTCGGCACGGAGTTGGCAATGAGGCAGACCATAGCAGAAAGGACCGGATTGATGCCGATGCCGGCGAGCATGCCGGCAGGGATGGCGATGGCTGTACCAAAGCCGGCCATGCCCTCGAGGAAGCCGCCAAAACCCCAGCCAATCAGGAGAATCAGTACGCGGCGGTCGTTGCTCACGGAAGTCAGCATTTTTTTGATGGTATCCATGGCCTTTGTCTGGAGCGTCAGATTGTACGTAAAGATGGCCGCAATGATGACGAGCAGGATTGGCCAGCAGGCAAGAGCCACACCTTCGAGGGTGGCCTGCACAGCATGCGGGATCGTCATGTCATTGACAAAAATGCCGGCTGCCAGGGCGATGACGAGTGCAATCGGGCAGGCCTTGTAAGCTGCCATCTTGAGCACACTCAGCGCGATGATGAGCCAGAGGATTGGGGAGAGCGCGATGAGAAACATTGGGTCCTTCCTTTCTAAGCTTATCGTTTAATTTGATGTACTTCATCTGAAAAAAAGATGAACGGATAACTCATTATATAGACAGCTTCCCGGGAAAGTCAATGCAAAAAATAAAGGTTTTATCTTTTTAAGAATCAGAATTTTCACCTGTAATAAAGCAAAGAAAAAACCCCCATTGCTGGAGGTTTCTTTGCTTTGTTTTCTATGGACTTCTAAGAATCTAAGCCTTAGTAAATCTTCTGGATTTCGTAGCCGTTCTTGTTCAGGGCTTCGACGATATGCTGGATATGCTGTTCGTTGTGCGTCTCAACCGTGACAGTCAGCACGACCTTCTTGAAGCTGTCCGTGACCTTTGTCTGGTCGTGGTCGAGCTTGATGACATTGGCATTCTCTTCGGCGAGGATGCGCGAAACATTGAGAAGCTGGCCCGGCTTGTCCGGCAGCTGGACGGCAAAGCAGAAGACGCGGCCGCGTGCAATCAGGGCCTTGTCGATGAGTGCCGAGATGGTCGAAATATCGATATTGCCGCCCGAGATGATGCAGACGACTTTTTTATCCGTGAATGGCAGCTTGGCAAGGGCGGCGAGCGAGAGTACGCCGGCACCTTCGGCAACGAGTTTATGCTTCTCAATCAGCGAGAGCAGGGCATTCATGATATCGATTTCGGAGACCGTGATGATGTCATCGAGGTATTTCCTGCAGAACTCAAATGTCAAAGTGCCGGCCGTTTTGACGGCACAGCCGTCGGCGACCGTATCGGCCGTTGGCAGCGTTACGATTTTGCCCGCTTCGAGCGCTGCTTTCATGCAGGCTGCGTTCTCCGGTTCCACGCCGATGACTTTGACATTCGGGTTGACGAGTTTCGTTGCGAGAGCGACACCGGAAGCAAAGCCGCCGCCGCCAATCGGGCAGAGGATGGCATCGACGTCCTTGAGGGCATCGATGATCTCAAGGGCCGTCGTGCCCTGGCCTAAGAGAACCTGCAGGTCGTTGAACGGATGGATGTAGACATAGCCGTATTTTTTCTGGAGTTCAAGGCTGTGTGCATAGGCATCGTCAAAGCCATCGCCGAAGAGGACGACCTCGGCGCCGAGAGCACGCGTGCCCTCGACCTTGAGGATTGGCGTCGTAGCAGGCATGCAGATGACCGCTTTGACGCCAAGTTTCCGGGCAGCGTAAGCGACGCCCTGGGCATGGTTGCCGGCAGAAGCCGTGATGACGCCTTTTTTGCGCTCTTCCGGTGTGAGCTGGCTGATTTTGTTGTAGGCACCGCGCAGCTTGAAAGCACCCGTATGCTGAAGATTTTCCGGCTTGAGATAAACGTCGTTATGACAGAGCTCGGAAAAATAATCGCTGTGAATGAGTCTTGTTTTGCGGGCTACGCCCTCAAGCTGTTTGGCAGCGCGATAGACGTCAGCAATCGTCGTATGTTCAACAATCTCAGCATTGGAAGGGCTGGAAGGATTAGAAACTTTTTTTTCTTCAGACATATTTAGGTTCCTCCTTTTATGAAGCGCGATACTTTCCGTATTTTATCCAGTTTATCACCATGAGCTTATAAAAGTCAATTACAACTTTACACTTGACTTGTGAAAAAATATTGGAAAAGAAAAAGAAGTTTTTGGAGAATTTAGAGGAATTTGCC
Source organism: Mitsuokella apri (assembly GCF_051886055.1). Taxonomy (NCBI): domain Bacteria; kingdom Bacillati; phylum Bacillota; class Negativicutes; order Selenomonadales; family Selenomonadaceae; genus Mitsuokella; species Mitsuokella apri. The sequence goes on from NZ_JBJEXT010000049.1 coordinate 87,741, forward strand.
CATGTGTTCGCGAATTATACCACATGAAGAAAGAATACTACGGGAGGGATTCTTGTATGGAAAGGTTGGCGCGTATCCTGGTTCCGGTTGACGGATCTGGTGCTTCCGACCAAGCCGTGCGTTTTGCCGCCATTCTGGCAGATGCAACAGGGGCTTCTGTTGACATCCTGCATGTATCTTATTTTGACAGCAGTACGGATGCGGACGAAGTATCGTGGCTGCCGGATAGTGTGGCGGGTCCCATAGGACCGGAGGCTGAGAAAATTCTGGAGCAGGCGAAAAGGCTCATTCCCAAGGCGGTGCTCTTTGAAGCACATCACCGCATTGGCAGTCCTGCTGAGACGATTTTGGACTTTGCCGAGGAAAGGCACAGCGATATGATCGTCGTCGGCAGCCGCCGCATGGATGCCCTGCATGCCGCCCTGCTCGGGAGTGTCAGCACAGAGGTTCTGTACGAGGCGAAATGCCCTGTGACCGTGGTCAAAGAAAATCCTCATCCGTAATGGATATCATGTTAAGGGGGTAATACTATGATGAAGAATATCCTGGTACCGGTCGATGGCTCGGAAGGTTCGGACCGCGCTGTAACGGAAGCGATTTCTCTGGCAGAAGCATGTGATGCAAAGCTCAATTTCCTGTATGTCGCAAACATCAATCAGCTTGCCATCAATGCCTGCCTGTCCGATGCGATCCTTGAGGCTGTTACGAAAGCGGGCAATGTGGTACTTGACCGCGCCATGGAGATGGTTCCGTCTGGCATCGAAAAAGAAGCGTTCTCAGAGACAGGATCTCCTGCCGTCGTCATCCTTGACTTTGCGACGAGCAATGACATGGACCTCATCGTCATGGGCAGCCGCGGCCTCGGCGTCGTCAAAGGCGTACTGCTCGGCAGCGTCAGCCAGTATATTGTCGAACAGTCGAAATGCCCGGTACTCGTGGTAAAATAACACGGCATTTGTGAGTCAAAAAAGAGGTGTCCATAAGCGAAGCTTCAGCCTGCTGCGCGGAGCGTTGGACACCTCTTTTTTGACGCCTTTTTTAGAGGAAAAGCCGCTCAATCTTTGTAGAGCAGCACGATTTCTCCTTTTTTGCGCGTCGCGTTCATGTCGATGACGCGCTGATTCGAGGAGCCGCGGAAGTGGAGTGTGAGGTCGCGGAGTTCCTCGATGTATTCGCCGTCGACGAGAACGTCAATTTCCTTTAAAAGGTCGTCTGTCGCTTCATCGTGACGGTTCTGGAGCTCTTCAAGCGTATAGCCGGAGTAACTCCAAATGTCGAGACCGGCCTTGTGAATTTCTTTGGCCAGACGGGCAAGCGGCGCGCACTGCAGGAAGGGTTCGCCGCCGCTGAACGTGACGCCGGTGAGCAGGGGGTTGTTTTTGATTTTCTGCAGGATTTCGGCAATCGTCTCCTCGCGGCCGCCGTCTATAGGCTGGGTTTCGGGATTTTGGCAGTTAAAGCAGCGGCGCAGGCAGCCCTGTACAAAAATCGTAAAGCGGAAACCGTCGCCGTCGACAATGGAATCTTCCACGATGCCGGCCACGCGCAGCGTATCATCCTGTCCTGACATAGTAAATCGTCCTTCCTGATTCATTCATTTTGTTATATCTATCGTATACGGGCAATAAAAAGCCGCTGCCGGGGGGATGGCAGCGGCTTTTTGCATTTCATCAAAGTGCTCAGTGCAGGCCGTGCTTGACGCGGTCATGCTCTTCTGCGCGCTTCGCGTCGTTCCAGCGGTCGATCGTGCCGACCAGATAGCCTGTAATGCGGCGGATGCGTTCGAATTTCTGCGGCTGGAGTTCGTAGCGGATATCGACCTGGCCGTCCTTCGTGGCGGAGAGTTTCAGCGTATTGACTTTTTCTTTCGTCTGCTGCTCAACATAGTCGATATAATTGACGATTTCCTGCTCGGAGATATCGTTGAGTCCATTTACCTGTACATCAATGCCGTTTACTACCATCTGGGGTCACCCGTCCTTATCTGAATTGAAATGTTTTTGCAATCTGTATGTTTAAGCATCTTCAAATATATGGCGTATCTCGAATGCTTGGGTCAATTATACAATATATATTGCCCATGCGTCAAGGCACCCACTACATATAGTTTTCTGACAGTTCTACTTATCCACAAGAAGATAAGAATAAAAATGCATAATATAATTTTATATTCATATTGACAAAATGAGGAGAGGGAATGCAGTCATGATTTATCAGGCTGTTATGGTGAAAATAGAAAAAGCGAATGAATAAAGATTCTCCATAATAAACTTATCCACAGAAAAAGAGGGATAAGTCCTCTCTTTTCTGTGGATAAAAGAGTACTAGATCTTGTGGCCGAGTTATCCACAGCCCCTTTATTTAGGGGTGGATTCGTCTGGCTGCAGAACCGTGCGTGTCGGATATGGGATTTCGATGCCTTCTTCTCGGTAGCGGCGCGTCAGGGCCTTGATGAATTCGTGCTTGAGCAGGAATTGGTGCTCAAAATAGCTTGAGTGCAGGACGACGTTGAAGTCGATGCTCGATTCACCAAACGTATGGAAGCGTACGGCAGGCTCAAATTTGACATTTTTGTCGATGCGGGCCATGACGTCGTGTGCGACTTCGAGGGTTACGCGTTCGACCTGATCGAGGTCGCTGTCATAGGAAACGCCGACCGGGATGCTGATGACGATATCCTTGCGCGGCATGCTGTAATTCGTGATATTCGAAGAAGCGATTTTCTGGTTCGGGATGACAATCATGTTGCCGCCGCCTGCCGGTACGATGGTCGTAAAGCGCCAGGTGATGTCCGTGACGCGTCCTTCCTCGCCCGTGCTGAGCTTGATATAATCGTCGATGCGCAGCTGCTTGGAAAGAATCAGATGGAGCCCCGAGAAAATGTTAGCGAGTGTTTCCTGCAGGGCGAGGGCGACGGCCATACCGCCGACACCCATGGCGGTGAGGATCGGGGCAATCGAGATGCCGTAATACTGCAGAATGACGAGCACGCCCATCGCGTAGATGATGACGTTGAGGATGGTATTGAGGAGAGTCGTTTTTGGCAGTTTCTCCTGCGAACGTTCGATGTGCAGCGAGATAAAACCATTGATGGTGCGGGCTGCCACACGCGTAATCGAGAGGATGATGACGGTGAAGAGAATGTAGGAAAACAGCCTTGTAAGCGGCTCGATGATGTTGATGGTATTGACAATCCAGTAGAGGCCGACGACAAGGCACAGGGAGACCGGCACGCCGCGCAGTGCATTGATGAAGATGTAGAACCACGAACTTTCGTCGATGTTCAGATGATTTTCGATACGGCGGTTGATGAGCTTGTTGAGCATGATGCCGATGGTCAGAGATGCGGCTAGGATGCAGACGGGGATGAAGAGCATCTCCATCAGATGCGTCCAGTCAATCCACGAGAGCCATTCGGGAAACATAGAAAAACCTCCTTCGTTGTTATGAGATTAGCAGAAATCACTTGCAGACTAAAGTATATCCATTATACTATAGATGGGACAAAAGAAAAGTCAAAAATAACAAAAAGGTTAAAAACTGAACATAAAGGAGTGTTTTTTATGGCAGAAATCCTGCATGTCGGTCATCGTCTTGAGCTGCGCAAGGCAACGATGGATGACCTCGATTTTATCATGAGACTGGAGTACGACCCGGAAAATCTCAAATTCATTGTACCGTTTGACCGCGATTTCCATACGAAAATCATTACCGAGGGCAAGGCAGCCATGGATGTCATTGTCGAGGAAATCGACACGAAGGAGCCGGTCGGCTACCTGCTCATCAATGGTCTGACGACGCCGGCCAAGGAACTTGAGTGGACCCATGTCATCATCGACAAGAAGGGCAAAGGCTATGGCCATGAGGCAATGAAGCTTTTGAAAGCCTGGGGCTTTGATGATTTGAAATTCCATCGCGCCTGGCTCGACTGCAAGGATTACAATGCCCGTGCCCTGCATCTCTACGAATCGGAAGGCATGCAGCGCGAGGGGCTGATCCGCGAAACCATCCTGACAAACGGCGTCTATGAGAATCTTGTCATTCTCGGAATTCTCGACCGTGAATATCAGGCCCGCAAAGAGCAGGGCTTGGAACTCTGATGCTTCGGATTCTATCCTGGTAAAATAAAAAGTAAAATAAAAAAGAAGGTGTGGCTGGAATGCTTTTGCATCCCGGCTGCACCTTCTTTTGGTCTTATGGCTGATTGCGATAGCGCGTAGCGGTATCTTCAAAGGAAAAGCGTTCCGGATGATGGCGGGAAATGGTGTACTCAATCTGTATGCCATTGTCGTTGAAGGTTTGGCTGGTAATGACCGCCACGCAGTTGTAATCGCCGAGTTCCAGGCACTGCCTGTCTTCTTCGGTAACGCGTTCGACGGTTATGCGCCGTTTGCTCGTGACGATTTTGATGCCGAGAACATCTTCAAGGTATTCATAGATGGACTGCTGGGCAATTTCACTCGTGAGAGCCGGAACGAGATCTGCACGGAAAAAATTTTTGTCGAGGATCAGAGGCTGCCCGTCAAGCAGCCGCACGCGGTAAATCTTCCAGAGGATTTCTCCTTTGGGAAAGCCGGTTTTCCGGGCCAGGGCTGCCGTGCACACACAGCGCTCAAAGCGGAGGACTCTTGTCTTTGACTGCAGATGATTGCGCTGGGCTGCTTCCCTAAATGTCTCGATGCCGCCTATGCGAAATTCGCTCTGGGCGGCAGGCTGATAGAGCACGCGCACACCTTTTCCCTGAATAGCCTGTACGTATCCCAGCTCAATCAATTCGCGCAGGGCCCGTCTCACGGTGTTGCGCGAGCAATTGTAGGCTGCAGTCAGTTCGTTTTCTGAGGGCAGCAGTTTTTGATAGGCATATACACCTGTTTCCACTTTCTGCCTGAGGTCCTGATAAATATCAGCAAATTTTGCTTTCGGCATGAAAAATCCTTCCTTATTCCATCATCAGTTTTCAATTCTATCATCAGTTTTCACATACTTATTATAACGAGGTGGAACGTATTTCTGCAAATTTCGACAGGACAAGGAAGAATTGCTGATTTTCACAGTTGACTTGTTTAAACAAGCATGTTATAACTGAAGTATAAGAGATGTTATTTTGTAAGAAAGAGGCAGCGCTATGACAAGCTTTCACGATAAAGTCGTCTATCAGATTTATCCGAAGTCGTTTCAGGACACGAATGGCGATGGCTGGGGGGATTTAAAGGGAATTACGGCACGCCTCGATTATCTTGCAGACCTCGGTGTCGATTATCTCTGGCTCACGCCGATTTTTCCTTCACCGCAGCGCGACAACGGCTACGATGTAGCGGATTACCGCACCGTCGAACCGCGTTTTGGCACGATGGCGGATCTCGATACACTCATTGCGGAAGCGGACAAGAGAGGAATCGGCCTGATGTTTGATATGGTGTTCAACCATACCTCGACGGCACACGAATGGTTCCAGAAGGCCTTGGCTGGTGACAAAAAATACATGGACTATTATATTTTCCGTGACGGCGCTCCCGAAACGCCGCCGACGAACTGGCAGTCCAAATTTGGCGGCCCCGCCTGGGAGTATGTGCCAAAACTCAAGAAATGGTATCTGCATCTCTTTGATGTCACACAGGCTGACCTGAACTGGGAAAATCCGGAAGTCCGCGCGGAACTCAAGGACATCCTGCGCTTCTGGAAGGAAAAAGGCATCAAGGGCTTCCGCTTCGATGTAGTCAATCTGATTTCCAAAGGCGAATACCGCGATGATTTTGAGGGCGATGGCCGCCGTTTTTATACGGATGGCCCGCGCGTACATGAATTCCTTAAGGAAGTCGTGCATGACAGCGGTATTGACGGCATGATCACGGTCGGCGAGATGAGTTCGACGACCATCGAAAACTGCATCCGTTATTCCAACCCGAAGGAACATGAACTTTCGATGACCTTCAGCTTCCACCACCTCAAGGTCGACTATAAAAATGGGGATAAATGGTCTTTGATGGCTCCTGATATGCATGCTTTGAAAGAAATCTTTGCCAAATGGCAGGAGGGCATGGAAGAGGGCAATGGCTGGAATGCCGTTTTCTGGTGCAACCACGACCAGCCCCGCATTGTCTCGCGCTTCGGCGATACCGGGAAATATTGGCGCGAGTCTGCGAAAATGCTCGCAGCGGCCATTCATCTCATGCGCGGTACGCCGTACATTTATCAAGGTGAGGAAATCGGCATGACGAATGCGGATTTTACTGACATCCGTGCATACCGCGATGTCGAAAGCATCAACTACCATGATATCCTGAGGAAGAATGGCAAATCGGAAGAAGAAACGATGAAAATCATCGCAGCGCGCTCGCGCGACAACAGCCGTACGCCGATGCAGTGGACAGCCGGCGAAAAGGCCGGTTTTACGACAGGTACGCCGTGGCTGGGTCTCAACAAGAATCATGAAACCATCAATGCTGAGCAGGAGAGTGCAGATGGAAACTCGATTCTTTCCTTCTATAAAGAGCTCATCCGTCTGCGCAAAGAAATGCCGCTGATTGCCGAAGGCACCATTCATTTCCTTGAGCGTGAAAACGACGATGTGCTCGCCTATGAGCGGCAGCTTGGCGAAGAGCGGCTGCTGGTCTTCTGCAATTTCCGCCCGCAGGAAGCAGATTTGCAGGAATCGCCGCTGACGTATGAGAAAAATGGCTGGCAGAAACTTTTGGGCAATTACCCGGAATGCAGGGCAAATCTTCGTCCGTATGAAGTCGTTGTCTTGAAAAAATAATAAAATAACAGCATAACGATTAAAAAATCAGCCTTTCCTTTTTGGGGGAAAGGCTGATTTTTGTACACGGTATCACATGAGGTCTTCCCGTGTCAGGTGTTTGGCCTGTTTATCGTGGTACATGTTGGCATCGGCTTTGCGGATGAGGTCATCGATGTTGCCGAAAGGCGCTGTCTCGATGACATAGCCGAGGGCGGCGCTGGCCCTGTGGCCCTTGAGGTTTACCTCAATGCGCTGCAGGAGATTGCCGGCACCGATGGCATTTTCACAGGGCGTGATGGACAGAAATTCATCGCCGCCGAGACGGAATACTTTGTCACGGCCCATGATTTCCGTCAGGACGAAGGAAACGGTCTGGATGAGCAGATCGCCGCGTTCATGCCCGTAGGTATCGTTTGTCTTTTTGAGGCCGTTGATATCGGTGAAGATGATGGCATAGGAAACGCTGTTTTGAATCTTGTTTTTCAGGTAATCGTTCAGCGCACGGCGGTTGCCAATGCCCGTCAGCTGGTCAACGGTGCTGAGTTCCTGCAGATACGAAATATTGTTGCGGTTGCGCAGCAATATGGAGCAGACATGCATTGCAGCTTTGAGGAAAGGTGCCACGACTGGGAATTTTTCTTTTTCCGGGTTGAGGATAGCGATATACCCGACGGAGTGGTCGCCGATGACGACATGACCGGCAGCAAAGCGCTTGAGACCGCTGACATGGAAAAGAAGATCGGGATGTTTTTGTTCATAATGAGAGATATCTTCGACGAGCAGGATGGAGTCCTGAGCGAAGGCATCGTATAATGGTTTGACATCGAGAATTGGCAAATGGCGCAGTGAAGTCTGGAGAAGCGCTGCATCTTTGCTGTGCCATTCGTAGGAACAGCTCAGATGGAAGCCATCGGGTTCCTCCTCCATGAGGAGCACATGACCTGCTGCAAGCGACCGGCCAATCTTGTCAAGCATCTTCATGATGCCTCTTGCTGGATCTTCTTCCTGAATGGAAAGTGTGACAATATCATGGATGGACGCATCCAGTACATTGATATTCTCTGGTGACGAAAAGGCATTTGTCAGATGCTTGACATCAATGCTGTCGGAAAAGATATAGTCATCGCCATTCCAGGTGATCAGGGTGTTCCAGCACCAATAGTCAGAGCCCGTCCAGGGAAGATGCAGTTTGCGGAAGGAAAAACGGTCATGTGTCAAACGTTTCCTCGGACAATTTTGACAAGGCTCTTGACTGCCGGCAATGAGTTCATAACATTTCTTGCCGGCATACTGGAAACTTTCCGGCAGGTGGAAACGGCTGAGCAGATAAGGATTGACATAGACGAGTTCATAGGTAAGAGGATCCGTGATATAGATTAGACGGTTGAGATGGTCGAATTTTTCCAGCTCAAAGGAGATGGAATCCCCATGATGCCCCGTGATGCCGAATGCCGGCAGATTGCCGAGACAGCGTTCGGAGAGGATCTTCAGAAACTCATCCGATGTGCGCGCCTCAGTGCCTTGTTCTAAGGCATAATGACATGACAGCGTGCAGGCGTAACCGTCGATTTCCGTCATTGTATGCATGGCCTTTTCGATTTCTTTCAAACGTTCGCGCATTTCGCCAATACTCATATGTTTTTGAAACAGAACAAAGATACCGCTGCCCGTATGTGCTGCAACGAGATTTTTTTTCATTTCGCGGCGTATGGTATCGCGGAGATAGAGAAGCAGGCGTTTTTGAATGTGCGGACCGTATGTCTTGGCAATCCTGTCGAATTCCGGGATGATGAGCATGGCGCCGACATAATCTTCGCCGTGCAGGCGCAGATTGTCGGCGAATTCAACGCTCGCGAGAATCATGCCGCGGTAATTGTAGAAATTCGTCTCTTCATCGACGAGATAAAGTCTGCGCTGCAGGGCCTGCTGTTTTTCCTGTTCTTCAAGGTCGCGGAATTCGCCGAGCAGGCCGACGATGTTGAGACCACTGTAAATCGGGTACTTGGAAAAGGAAATGGTATGCTGGCGTCCGTGTGTGATACAGTGACCGTGCCCATCATGGATGGGAAGGCCCTGCTTCAATACGGTTTCCTCGTGCCGGTCCATTTGGGCGTTGGAAATATGCCAGCCGATATCATCATCGGTCTTGCCGATGAGGTCGTTGATGCTTTCGAGCCCGTAAAAGCGCAGAAAAGCAGGACTGGCGCCGACAAAACGTCCCTGCATATCCTTCCAAAATAATTTCCGATGGGAAAAATGCATGAGGGAATGCCAGAGCTGTTCATCGCTGATGTTGTTTTCGCCGGTATTTTCCGGCAGACTGGTATAGCCGTAAGAAGCCATGATCGTGCGCAGCAGCTGTTCTTTTTCCGGTTGATTCTCAAAAATGAAGTCGTGCAGACAGATGAGCCGGCAGGGATGGTTTTTCTGCTGGAAAAATATGACTTCAAAGGTTTGCCAGCGGTAACTGCCATTGGCCTGCTTGACGCGGAACAGCCCCGACTCCGTATGCGGCTGAAAACGGCTGGACTGTTTCTGCTGCCCGATATCGCGAATGAAGTGCAGAAATCTCTGGCGGTCGGACGGATGGATGTGATAGGAGGCGTAGGCCAAAAAGGATTTCATAATGCCGTGCAGGTGTTCACCGGCTTTATAATGGCCAACCGTCGCTTCGATGATGTCGATGCGGTTGCGTTCCAGGTCCATTAGATAAATGTCCGGATAAATGTGCAGCAGATTGCGGACAATATGGTCATAGTGAGAGGAATTGTCCTGGACCTCGTTTTCAGCCATCAGGTGGCGGAGCTCTGCCCGCTGCAGATAAAGGCCGTTGGTGCCAGCCAGCGTCTTGAGATGAAAATGAAAATACTGGCCTTCGCCGATGCAGGTAATTTCCTCCTGTTTGTGTGAGCGGATGGCCTGATTGGCAAGTGCGCGTATCCTGTCCTGTATGATTGGGGGCAGAAACTCGATGACGCGGTTTGCTTCTTTTTGACTGTTCAGGCCGGCTGCGCGCAGTTCTTTTTGATATGCTTCATTCGCCGCGAGCAGGGAAAAATCTGCGCCGGTGTCCAAAAGAATGGCCACGGGGGTGTCCGTGATGAGATTCGTGAGGCCGGCCTGCTTAAAGATCTGTCCTTCGACCGGCGATTCAATGAGAAGTTCTTCCTGCAGTTGTTCAACGATATCCCCGTTCGTGTGTAAGAAATTCTGGCAGACGGCACCATGCACCTTCTCGCAGCCAATATTGCGGAGAAACTGACATTGATGCAGAGTCTGTACACCTTCCGCTGCCACATGGATGCCGAGATTTTTGGCCATGAGTACAATGGAAGTCAGGATTTTGCGCGTATCTTCATGGAATTGATGAAAAAAAACGCGGTCCAGACTGATTTCATCAATGGCGTAACGCTGCAGGGCCGCCAGTGACGAATAGCCGTAGCCAAAATTGTCCAGAATGATGGGGTGACCCTGCGAACGGAAGCGGCGGATCGCATCAGCCAGAACTTCTTCATGCTGCGTAAAAGCCGTTTCGGTTATCTCAATCTGAAAATTTGCGTGTGGCAAATGGTATTTTTCAGTCAATTCAGCCAGCTCTTTGCACGGGTCCATCAGCGCAAAATCACAGCGCGACAGATTCAATATGACCGGCGGCTGGATAAACTTCCGCTGCAAATGATGGTATTGGTCGATGGCGGCCTTCTTCATGATGAAATGGTCGAGCAGGTGAATCTTGTGCTCCTCTTCCAGGACCGGCACGAAAATATTCGGCGGGATTTTGCCATGAATGGGATCATCCCAGCGCGCCAATGCTTCTAAGGAACAAACTTTGCCCGTCAGGGCACGCACGACAGGCTCATAACAAATTGAAATGTGTCCGTCGTGCAAAGCTCGTTCAAAATTAAGTCGAATGTATTCTTTTATGTTGATATCCACGATGTGTGTACCCCTTCCCCGAAAACAGGTATCCACTATATGCTGTAGCTATTATATCATTTTTCAAAACGTTTTGTTATGCATATTCTTGTTCGACTTCCTGCTTAAAATGTAAAAAACTTGCGTGGGCATCAGAATTTGAGACAGATGTCCTTTTCTTTTCGTTTGTTATTGATTACAATAGAAACAAGAAAAAGCGATAGTCAAATTTAAAGAATCTGACGATTGCCAAATGCGAGAACAGGTATCCGATTTTTGTGTAATCCACTTAGAAAAATGATTCCAGAGGAGGAATTTTGATGAAGGCAGCAGAAATTCTGTCCCATGTAGACCACACCCTTTTGAAGCAGACGGCAACCTGGCATGACATCCAGCGCATCTGCGACGAGGCCGTCAAATACCATACGGCCACGGTCATGGTGCCGTCTTCTTTTGTGCCGCGCATCGTCGCGAAATACGGAAAACAGCTGAAAGTCGCCACGGTGGTCGGCTTCCCGAATGGCAATTGCAATACGGCGGCCAAGATTGCCGAGACGGCACAGGCTCTCGCCGATGGAGCAGAGGAAATCGATATGGTCATCAACATCGGCATGCTCAAGGCGGGCGAGACGAACTATGTGACGGATGAAATCCGCGCCTTGAAGAAACTCTGCGGCGAGCGCGTCCTGAAGGTCATCGTCGAGACCTGCTTTCTGACCGAAGAAGAAAAGATTGCCGCATGCCAGTGTGTCACGGAAGGCGGCGCCGATTTCATTAAGACGTCGACGGGCTTCGGTTCGGCAGGAGCGAAGCTTTCGGATATCGAATTATTTAAGAAGCACATTGGACCGAACGTGCAGATGAAGGCTGCGGGCGGTATCCATACGCGCGAAGAGATGGAAGCGTTCCTCGCTGCCGGCTGCACGCGCCTTGGGGCCAGTGCTGCGGTAAAAGTCCTGAAGGACGAACTTTAAGCGATTGCCTTCTATTATATAGAAAGGAAGTAACAAACATGAATGCCTTTAAACGTGCTTTTATCATTGTACTCGACAGTTATGGCATCGGTGCGGAGCCGGATGCCGCGGATTTCGGCGATGGCGACTGCAACACGCTGCGCTCGATTGTCGGCTCGAAGGAATACGACACGCCGAATATGAAAAAAATCGGCCTGTTTAATATCGATGGGGTAGGCTGCGGCACCCCGGAGGCTCAGCCCATCGGTGCGTTTGCGCGCCTGCGTGAACTTTCGCGCGGCAAGGATACGACAACGGGTCATTGGGAAATTGCCGGCATCATCTCGGAGCGTCCGATGCCGACGTATCCAAACGGCTTCCCGCCCGATGTCATTGAGAAGCTCGAAAAAGCTTTTGGCCGCAAGGTCCTCTGCAATAAGCCGTATTCCGGCACGCAGGTCATCCACGATTATGGCCGCGAGCAGAAAGAGACGGGCGGACTCATCGTCTATACGTCGGCCGACAGTGTTTTGCAGATCGCCGCTCATGAAGATGATGTGCCGGTAGAACAGCTCTACGAATACTGCCGTATGGCCCGCAAAATCATGCAGGGTGAGCACGGCGTGGGCCGCATCATCGCGCGTCCGTACGTCGGCGAATACCCGAACTACACGCGCACGCCGCGCCGCCACGATTTTTCCCTCGATCCGACCGGGGACACGATGATGGATGCTCTCTCTCGCAAGGGCCTTGCGACCATCGGCGTCGGCAAAATCTCGGATATCTTCGCCGGCCGCAGTATCAGCCGCACGCTCGGCATCAATAAAAATAACGAAGACGGCATGGAAAAGACCCTCAAGGTCATGGATGAGGATTTCACGGGCCTCTGCTTTGTCAATCTCGTCGACTTTGATATGACGTACGGCCACCGCCGCAATATTGACGGCTACGCCAAGGCCGCGACAGTCTTTGACCGTCAGCTCGGTGAGTTTATGGCTAAGATGAAGGATGATGATATCCTCATGATCACGGCCGACCATGGCTGCGATCCGGGCGCACCGGGTACGGACCATACGCGCGAGTATGTGCCGCTCCTGATGTACGGCAAGCACGTCAAGGCTGGCCTGAATCTCGGTACGTATCCGACGTTTGCCATGATTGGCGCGACGATTTCGGATATCTTTGACGCCGATCTCAAGACGAAGGGCGAGAGCCTGCTGCCGAGAATCATAAAATAATTTTCTGCTTTTCCCCTGCGCGGGGAAAAGCGTTATAGCAAAATTTGACAGAATACTTTAAATGAGGGGAATATTATTATGCGCATGTACGACTTGATTACGAAAAAGAAACATGGGAAAGTTCTGACGGATGCAGAAATCGAGTATATGATCAATGGCTACGTCAAGGGGGATATCCCCGACTACCAGATGTCGGCGATGCTCATGGCCATCTGGTTTCAGGGCATGACGGACCACGAAATCACGGAACTCACGAAAGTCATGGCCAAATCCGGTGATATGATCGACCTTTCGGCCATTGCCGGCAAGAAAGTCGACAAGCATTCGACGGGCGGCGTCGGCGACAAGACCACGCTGATCTGCGCGCCAATCGTCGCAGCCTGCGGCGGCAAGGTCGCGAAGATGAGCGGCCGCGGCCTCGGCCATACGGGCGGCACGGTCGATAAGCTCGAGTCGATTCCGGGGTATCAGACGGCCCTTTCGCGCGAGAAATTCTTCGATACCGTCAACAAATGCGGCGTCAGCGTCATCGGCCAGTCGGGCAACCTCGCCCCGGCTGACAAAAAGCTCTACGCCCTGCGCGATGTAACGGCTACGGTCGACAGCATCCCGCTGATTGCTTCCTCCATCATGAGCAAGAAGCTCGCGGCCGGCTCCGACTGCATCCTCTTAGATGTCAAGACGGGCAGCGGCGCCTTCATGAAGACGCTTGACGATTCCATCAAACTCGCGCAGACGATGGTCGCCATCGGTGAGCTCGCAGGCCGCCGCACGGTCGCGCTGATTACGGATATGGACACGCCGCTCGGCTACGGCATCGGCAACAGCATCGAAGTCATGGAGTCAATGGACGTGCTCAAGGGCCATGGCCCTGCCGACCTCACGGAAGTTTCGCTGCAGCTCGCGGCCAACATGCTCTATCTCGTCGGCAAGGGAACGCCTGAAAAGTGCCGCGCCATGGCGGAAAATGCCATCAAAGACGGCAGTGCATTTGAGACCTTCTGCACGATGGTCCGCGCTCAGGGCGGCGACGACAGCGTCCTGCGCGACTACACGAAATTCAAGCAGGCCCCGTACCGTGCCGACATCAAGGCGGAGCGCGACGGCTTTATCACAAAGATGAATGCCGAAGAAATCGGCGAGACGTCGGTCGTGCTCGGCGCTGGCCGCGAGACGAAGGAAAGTCCGATTGATTTTGCGGCAGGCCTGATCCTTCACAAGAAATACGGCGATGCCGTCAAGAAGGGCGACAGCCTCGTGACGCTTTATACGTCCAAGGAAAATGCTTTGGCAGATGCCGAGAAGATGTACCGCGAAGCCATTGCGATTGGCGACACGCAGCCGCCGAAAGAACCGCTTGTTTACGCACGCGTGGAAAAAGATAAGGTCGAGAAGTACTGAGACAGGGGAGATTGCATCATGAAAGACGAAGAACTCATCGATGTGGCGAAGAAATACCGCGAAAATGCCTATGCACCGTATTCGAAATTCAAGGTCGGTGCAGCTGTCCTGACGAAAAGCGGGGAAGTCTTTGGCGGCTGCAATATCGAAAATGCCAGCTATCCCGTCACGAACTGCGCGGAGCGCACAGCCATCTTTAAAGCCGTATCGGAGGGCCACCGCGATTTTGAGGCAATTGCCATCGTCGGGGATACTGAAGGCCCGTGCTCTCCCTGCGGCATGTGCCGTCAGGCTATCAGCGAATTTCGCATTCCCAAAATCATCATGGCCAATCTCAAAGGGAATTTTAAGACCGTATCGCTTGAGGAAATTCTGCCTTTTGCCTTTACGGAGAGTGACCTCTGATATATAATTGAAAAAGTGGTCAGATGTCCTCTTTTATCTGACCGAGGCATATCGCAATCCAAAAAGATAGGAGCAAATCTATGTATTTCGTGATTAATCTTCTCGGCGTGCTGATTTTTCTGGCCGTCGGTGTGCTCTTCTCCAAGAAGCGCAAAGACATTCACTGGCGCGGCGTAGGCTCTCTGCTCGCGCTCAACGTATTCATCGCGTGGTTTTTGACGTCATTCCCGATCGGGCGTGACATCGTGCAGGCGGCAGCTGCCGGTTTTACCTGGCTCGTCAGCGTCGCTTATGAAGGCATCGCATTTGCCTTCCCGGACTGGGTCCACGTACCGCAGATGAACTTCTTTACGTCGGCTCTGCTGCCAATTCTCCTCGTCGTGCCGCTTTTCGACATCCTGACGTATATCGGTTTTTTGCCGTTCATCATCAAATGGATCGGCAAGGCACTGGCCTTTATCACGCATGAGCCGAAATTTGAATCGTTCTTCGCGATTGAAATGATGTTTCTCGGCAACACGGAAGCTCTGGCTGTTTCAAGCCTGCAGCTCAAGCGCATGAAGGCCGACCGCTGCTTGACACTCGCCATGATGTCCATGAGCTGCGTTACGGCTGCCCTGATCGGTGTTTACACGAAGATGATGCCGGCTGAGTTCATCCTGACGGCAGTTCCCTTAAACGTCATCAATGCCCTGATTGTCACGAATCTCCTGCACCCTGTAAAGATTACGGAAGAAGAGGATACGGTTGCCCGCGTCAATGATGGCGGCAAGGCACGTGAGCCGTTCTTCTCGTTCCTTGGCAATTCGATTCTCGGTGCCGGCCGTCTGGTGCTCATCATCTGCGCGAACGTCATCGCGTTTGTCGCCCTCGCCAAGCTCATCGACATGCTGCTCGTGCTGATTTATCCGGCCCTCACGCTTGAGAATATTCTCGGCTGCATTATGTTCCCGTTCGCCTGGCTGCTCGGCCTCGATGCGACGGAGGCTTTTGCCATGGCACAGTACATGGGCACGAAACTCGTCACGAATGAATTCGTCGTCATGCTCAGCGTGCAGGATACCCTCAGCAATTACAGCCGCCATATGCAGGGCGTACTGACGGTCTTCATCACGTCGTTTGCGAATTTCTCGACGCTCGGCATGATCATCGGCTGCTTCAAGGGCCTGGTCGATGAGAACAAGAACGACCTGATTTCCCGCAATGTCGGGTACATGCTCCTTTCGGGCATTCTCGTTTCCCTGCTCTCCGCAGGTCTGGCCGGCCTTTTCATCTGGTAAGTCCGGTAAATTTGGTAAGTTTTTCCTGCTCATAAAATCTCCGCAGATTTTTCTGCGGGGATTTTTTTATAAAAAAGATAAAAAAGCTGTTGACAGAGCGCAAAAGGAATGGTAAGATATATATCGTTGCAGGCGGCAATTACGCGGCAGGGCAACAAAACTGAATAGCTTTTTTGGTAGAGCATTGTGGAGAGTTGTCCGAGTGGTTGAAGGAGCACGCCTGGAAAGCGTGTATACGGGGAAACCTGTATCGAGAGTTCGAATCTCTCACTCTCCGCCATTTTTATATCCTTTTTCAGGTCGGGCCGCAGTGTTTGGGTCTTGCGCAATGGAATCTCGCGAACCACGTCAGGTCCGGAAGGAAGCAGCGTTAAGCGAATCATTCCATGTGCCGCGAGGGTGCCTGGGGACTGCGGTTCGACGTGGAAAAGGATGAAGGGCAGCCTTTCGGGGCTGCTTTTTTGCTATAGAGATGCAGAGGAGGAATAGCGCGATGGCCTATGTTGCGCTTTATCGGAAATGGAGGCCGCAGACCTTCAAGGATCTGGTCGGTCAGGAACATATCAGCAGGACACTTGCCAATGCCATCACGAGCGGCCGCATCGGTCATGCGTATCTTTTTGCCGGCCCGCGCGGCACAGGCAAGACGAGTACCGCAAAAATTCTCGCGAAGGCCCTGAACTGTGAGCACGGCCCGACGCCGGAGCCCTGCGGCAAGTGTGAGCAGTGCCGCAAAATCACGGATGGCTCTTCGATGGATGTCTTTGAAATCGATGCGGCTTCGAACCGCGGCATCGACGAAATCCGCGATCTGCGCGAGACGGTAAAATTCGCGCCGGTCGACGGGCGCTACAAAGTCTACATCATCGATGAAGTCCACATGCTGACGACAGAGGCCTTCAATGCCTTGTTAAAGACTTTGGAAGAGCCGCCGGCCCATGTCGTCTTTATCTTGGCGACGACGGAAGCTCATAAAGTTCCTGCGACGATTCAGTCGCGCTGTCAGCGTTACGATTTCAAGCGTATTACAGTAGAAGAGATTGAAGGGCGTCTTCGCTATATCACGCATGAGATGAAGATGGAAGCCGAGGATGAGGCCCTCGCGATGATTGCCATTCAGGCCGATGGCGGCATGCGCGATGCCCTGTCCATCCTCGACCAGTGCGCGGCTCTGGCCGAGGGAAAAATCACGGCGGAGCGCGTACGCCAGATTCTCGGTCTTGTCGGCCATGACTGGATTTATAAGATGACAGAAGCGCTGGCTGGACGCAATGTACAGGACACCCTGCAGATTCTTGCGGAGCTTTTGCGCGATGGCAAAGACCTCAAGCAGATTCTTGCGGAACTCTCCCTGCATCTGCGCAGCCTCATGATTTTTCAGGCGGCCGGCACAGTCGAAGCGATGGATCTCTATGCCGAGCCTCAGGATGTATTACAGAAACAGAGCGGCCTTTTTGCGCCGGATGAACTGCCCCGTATGATTGGCCGTCTGCATGAGGCCATGAACGAGATGAAATGGTCGCCGCAGCCGCGCATTACGGTTGAAGTGGCACTGATGGCTCTCTGCCGTCAGGATTTGACGGCGGGCGGGGCAGAGCAGCCGGCTGCTTCGGCTCCAAAAGGCGAATACCACGCTCCTGCTGATGAAGCGCGCATTGCGAAGCTGGAGGCTGCCCTCGCCAGAGTCACGGCAGCACTGGCTTCCGGAAAAGCGCAGCTGCCCGCGCAAAATGGGCCGGCACAGGCTGCGGCCTCTGAGAAAATGCCTGCCGGCGGGGCTCCCGCGCCAGCGTCCCCGGAACCTGCTCCTGTCCATCACGACACAGCGGCAGCGGCTGAACCGGCTGCCGTGGACCAGGACGGCCTTGCCGTCTGGAACAAACTGTTTCAAGCCCTGCGTGAAGAACATAAAGCCCCGATTGTCGCCTGTCTCCAGAATGCGCAGTTTACGGGGATGTCTGCACATCAATTCCATATCCAGATGCAGAGCAGCCTCATGGCTTCTCTTGTCATGCGCAATTACCGCAAAATTATCGAACGAATCCTGCAGGCAGCAGCGGGCAGGGAATTACGGCTTGTCTGCACGGGCGAAGATGCGCCGATGAAGGCCCCGCCGCGTCCGCGCCGCCAGACCCGGCAGAGTGCAGCTCCGTCCGTTCGCCCGGCAGCAGAGCCAAAAATCAAGACTGCCGCTCCGGAAAAAGTACTCAATAAAGTGGCGCCTGAAGAACAGGCCCCGCTCAAAAAGGCCTTTGACGTCTTCGGCGCCAATGTCGTCGGCGTTGATGATGCGGCTCCTGTCCCAGAAGAACAGGATGCAGGCGGGGCCGAACCCGATATTCCCGATATTTATGAAGGCGGGGAAATCCCCCTGCCGGAAGACCAGGATGCCCCGCTGCCATCCGACAATGATGTACCGCCGCCAATGGATGAGGATGAGTAATATCGCCTCAATCATGAAAGATGAATCCGGATAAAGCAGTTGACGATATCCGTATTATTTGATAGTCTTAACTAGAAGAAATAATCAAAGTACATGCAGAAATGCATGAGAACGAGAGGTGTAATACATGTTTGGTGGAATGGGCAACATGGGCAATATGGCCGGCATGATGAAAAAAGTCCAGAAAATGCAGAACGAAATGAAGAAAATGCAGGACGAGCTCAAACGCAAGACGGTTGAAGTCACGTCCGGCGGCGGTGCTGTGAAAATCGTCATGAATGGTGAGAAACAGGTACAGGCTTTGACGATTGATCCGGCTGCTGTAGACCCTGAGGATGTCGAGATGCTGCAGGACCTCATCTCGGCTGCTTTCAATGAGGCCACGAAAAAAGTCGATGATATGATGGCTTCGGAAATGGGCAAGCTGACGAGCGGACTCGGTCTGCCGCCGGGACTCCTCTAAGATGCAGTATATCGCACCTTTAGCAAATCTGATTGAACACTTTCGCGCACTGCCGGGCATTGGCCAAAAGACGGCAGTGCGTCTTGCTTATCATGTACTCGATATGGATCCTGCACAGGCGAGGTCATTGGCCTCGGCTATTATCGATGCGAAGGAAAAAATCGGATTCTGCAATACCTGTTTTAACTTAAGCGACCAGAACCCCTGTGCCATCTGTGCTTCTTCGGAACGCGACCATTCTGTTATCTGCGTGGTCGAGCAGCCGCAGGACGTCGCAGCGATGGAACGCATGCGCGATTACAATGGCGTCTATCATGTCCTGCACGGTGCCTTGTCGCCGCTTGAAGGCATAGGCCCAGGGGATATCCGCATCAAGGAACTTTTGGGACGCCTGCAGGACGATACGGTCAAGGAAGTCATCATGGCGACCAATCCCAATGTCGAGGGCGAGGCTACGGCTATGTACATAGCGAAACTTTTAAAGCCCTTGGGAGTCAAAGTCACGCGCATTGCTCACGGTCTGCCGATTGGCGGAGATTTGGAGTATGCGGACGAAGTGACACTCTCAAAAGCCATGGAAAATCGGAGGGAAATCTGATGTTTGAGTTCATAACGGCCTTTGCTGTCGGACTGGTCGTACTGTGTCTTGTCGGCAAAGTCATATCCCTGCCGCTGCACCTGATCTGGAAGCTCATCACCAACAGCATTGTCGGTGCCATCCTGCTCTGGTTTGTCAAAATCTTTGCAGTCAAAGTGCAGATTACATTCCTTAGCGCTCTTGTGGCAGGCTTCTTCGGCGTGCCGGGGGTCATTGCCGTACTGTTATATACGTATCTATAATCATGCAGTCATGCAGAAAAAGGGATTGCCATGCTTTTTCAAGTTTTTTTGAAAAAGCTGTTGACAATCCCTTTTGTATACTGTATCATAATACAAGTCGCTGAGAGATACGGCAGATACAGACAAACAGCCTTGAGTGGCAAAACCTGTGAAAGCCAAAAAGCTTCAAAGCTTCAAAAAAGAAGAAAAAACTTCTTGACAAGCTGAGCTCGATGCGATAAGATATAAAAGTCGCTTGAAGCGAGAACGCTTCGAAAGACCAAGTTGTTCTTTGAAAACTAAACAATGCAACATGAATCATTTGTGATTCAAGCCAGATGTTATTAAAACATCGATTGATTATGAACATAAGCAATCGGCAATTTCTTTACTGAGCTTCATTTATTTGAGGTTCAGGCCAAAAAAGATTTTTAGAGCCAATCAAGGTTCTTCATATTTTATGGAGAGTTTGATCCTGGCTCAGGACGAACGCTGGCGGCGTGCTTAACACATGCAAGTCGAACGAGACGATTGAAAGCTTGCTTTTGAAAGTCGAGTGGCAAACGGGTGAGTAACGCGTAGACAACCTGCCGTAAAGATGGGGACAACAGTCCGAAAGGACTGCTAATACCGAATGTTGTCAATCTTCCGCATGGGAGACTGACTAAAGGTGGCCTCTACTTGTAAGCTATCGCTTTACGATGGGTCTGCGTCTGATTAGCTTGTTGGTGGGGTAACGGCCTACCAAGGCGACGATCAGTAGCCGGTCTGAGAGGATGAACGGCCACATTGGAACTGAGACACGGTCCAGACTCCTACGGGAGGCAGCAGTGGGGAATCTTCCGCAATGGGCGCAAGCCTGACGGAGCAACGCCGCGTGAGTGAAGAAGGCCTTCGGGTCGTAAAGCTCTGTTGTCGGGGACGAATGTTGTTGCTTAGAATATAGGTGTCAAATGACGGTACCTGACGAGGAAGCCACGGCTAACTACGTGCCAGCAGCCGCGGTAATACGTAGGTGGCGAGCGTTGTCCGGAATTATTGGGCGTAAAGGGAGCGCAGGCGGGAGATCAAGTCTATCTTAAAAGTGCGGGGCTCAACCCCGTGAGGGGATGGAAACTGGTTTTCTTGAGTGCAGGAGAGGAAAGCGGAATTCCTAGTGTAGCGGTGAAATGCGTAGATATTAGGAGGAACACCAGTGGCGAAGGCGGCTT
>NZ_JBJEXT010000050.1:0-7066 GCF_051886055.1 Mitsuokella apri
ACGACACTGCCCGCACCGATGACGGAATTATCGCCAATTGTCACGCCCGGCACGACAATGACGCCGGCACCGAGCCAGACATTTTTGCCGATGCGGACGGGCAGATTGTACTGATAGCCCTGCTCGCGCAGTTCCGGCGCTAAGGGATGGTTTGCGGTCGCCAGCGTGACATTCGGGCCAATCATCGTATAGTCGCCGATGTAGATATCGCAGTCGTCAACGGCCGTCAGATTGAAATTGGCGTAGACATTGCGGCCAAGATGCATATGACGCCCGCCCCAGTTCGCGTGCAGCGGCGGCTCGATATAGCAGTCCTCGCCAATTTCGGCAAACATCTCCTTTAAGAGCTGCTGACGCTTTTCCTGTTCGTGCGGGCGTGTCATATTGAAGTCGTAGAGTTTTTCCATGCAGTCGAACTGCTCTGCCATCAGGGAATCATCGGATGGCAAATAAATCTCACCGCTGATCATCTTATCGTGGGCCATACGCATAAAATTGCCTTCTTTCTTCTGTGAATTCTGGATTTGATTGTATCGTATCTTTATAGGCTTATTTTATGAATTTCGACAGCAGTCCAGTATTTCCCTGCTAAGAAAAATTGCGCAAAAAAGGAGCATATATCCTGCGAAAACAGGATGTATGCTCCTCTGTATTTCTGAATTTCTTAGATGAGTCTGTTTTTCTTCTGATGAATGCGTTCTGCTGTCTCGAGATAGATGACCCATTCCGCGATATTCACGGCATGGTCGCCAATGCGTTCGAGGAAACGCGCGATGAATAAGAGCTGCGTGGCACCTTTCTGACGGGCACCTTCCTTCGTGACAAAATCTGACAGAGCGTAGAACGTATGCTCAAACACCGTATCCATGTGCTTGTCCATCTTGCGGACTTCGTCAGCTTCCTGTACATTGCTGTCGCGGTACGACTTGACCGCCATGCGCAGCATCTCGGCCGCACAGTCGCCAAGCTCTTTGATCCAGCGCTTGCATTCAGGATTCAGCGGTTCTTCCACCGAAAGCACCGTCTTGGCGATGTCAAAGGCATGGTCGCCGATGCGTTCGATATCCGTCGAAATCTTGAATCCCGTCGCGATGACGCGCAGGTCATGGGCAATCGGCTGCTGTTTAGCAATCAGCAGGATGCATTTATCCTCGACATCGACAATCATGTCATCGATTTCATCATCGGCCTTCATGACTTTTTTCGCGAGTTCCGAATCCCCTTCGAGCAGGGCCGTCATAGCACGCTCGACATTTTTGAGTGCCTTGTCACCCATCGAAGCGACGAGAGCCTGTACAATCTCGAGGTCGTGGATGTATTCTTGTCTAGTCTGGCGTTCCATATCAGCCGAACCTCCCTGTGATATAGTCTTCCGTCTTTTTATCGTGTGGTTTCGTGAAGATGACGTCCGTCGTATCGTGCTCGATGAGTTTGCCGTTGAGGAAGAAGGCCGTATAATCGGAGACACGCGCGGCCTGCTGCATGTTGTGCGTAACCATGACAATCGTGTATTCCTTCTTGATTTCCTGTACGAGTTCCTCAATCTTCATCGTCGAAATCGGGTCGAGGGCCGAGCACGGCTCGTCCATCAGAACCACTTCCGGCTCGACGGCCATGACGCGCGCGATGCAGAGACGCTGCTGCTGGCCGCCGGACATGCCCATGGCCGAAGCGTCAAGGCGGTCCTTGACTTCGTCCCAGAGTGCGGCGCCGCGCAGGCTCTTCTCGACAATCTCATCGAGGCGTTTTTTATCCGTCAGTCCGTGAACGCGGCAGCCATACGCGACATTATCGTAAATGGACATTGGGAACGGATTTGGACGCTGAAAGACCATGCCCACGCGTTTGCGCAGGTTGACAAGGTCAACATCTTTTTCGTAAATATCGCGGTCATCGAGGGTGATTTTGCCATCGATGCGAACACCGTCAATCAAATCATTCATGCGGTTGAGCGTGCGCAAGAATGTGGATTTGCCGCAGCCGGACGGACCGATGAGCGCGACAACCTTATTTTCCGGCACCTCAAGCGAGACGTCAAAGAGAGCCTGATGCGTCCCGTAGTAAAGATTGAGGTGCTGTGCCTGCATTTTCATGCCGATTCCTCCCAAACAAAGACATCCCTGCCTAGAGGTCTGCCTGATACTTCATTTCTGAACAATATCATTGTACTCTCTAAACAGGGATGGTTTGTTGTATAAAGGTTAACGTTTTGTAAAATCAGCGCTCAGCAGTTCTCAGCGGTCCTGTACGAAATGGATGAATTCCTCCGTGGCTTCCTGTGATGGCAGTTTGACCGTGTACATCTGGTTGCCCATCTGCGGCACCATCATCTCCGGCATGCGCTCGCACATGACCATGTCCCTGCCATAGCGGGCCATGACTTCTTCGTGGCTGTGCTGATACTGGTAGCAGTCGCGGCGGCCGGCATAGACGCAGTAGCAGTGATGGCCGGAATCCGGCAGCAGGCGCTTGTCGTACGTGACCATGTCCGCCCAAATCTTATAGACATCCGTCGCATGCGCATAATTCATCATATCCGGTGTGTAGCCGCCCGCCGGACGCATGTTGACTTCAAGGCCGACAAAGTCACCGGCCTTGCCAAGGCCCTCTTTATCCTCAGCGAGGCAGAAGAACTCGAGATGCACAAAGCGGCTGCGCACGCCAAAGGCCTTGACCGTCGCACGGCCGGCGCGGCGCAGATTTTCGGGCATGCCGGCAGCCGTATAGTACGCGAGGTCGAGGTTCTTGAGGACAATATCCATGATGGACGGCGGCCAAGCCGTCATCGATTCGAAAAGAGGCTCCGAATGCGAGTCGAGGATGGCATCGTACGAGAAAATCTGTCCCTTGACAAATTCTTCCATGACATACGGAATCGGATGCTTCGTCGCGTAGAAATACGCGAGCTCATCGTCATTGTGGAGTTTGTAGGTATCAGACGCGCCGACACCGTTATCCGGCTTGACGATGACCGGGTAGCCGACCATGTGTGCAAAGTCGCGGCCAGCCTCAAACGACGTGACTTTATGGAGTCTGGCCGTCGGCACGCCGGCTTTTTTATAATAGGCTTTCATGGCGGACTTGTTCTTGATGCGGCCGATATTTTCAATCTGCTCGCCCGTCGTCACATGGAAATCCGTGCGCAGGCGTGCATCCTGCTCGAGCCAGAATTCGTTGTTCGACTCAATCCAGTCAATCTTGCCGTACTTGAAGGTGAAGAAACCGACGGCGCGGACCATCTGGTCGTAATCGTCGAGATGCGGCAGATAGTAGTACTCCGTCAGGGCATTCTTGAGTTCTTCCGAAAGTTCATCATAAGGGCTGTCACCGATGCCGAGTACATTGACGCCGTTTTTCTTCAGGCGGTCGCAGAAGTTCCAATAATGTTTCGGGAAATGCGGCGAGATAAAGATGAAATTCATTCTAGCAAGATTCCTTTCTTCAGTCAAAATCAAAATAAAGTCGATGCAGTGCGCTTATCCCTGTTCGCCAAGGACATACGGCAGGAAGTAGCGGATCTGTTTTTTCCACCAGCACCAGTCGTGGTCGACATCGTAGCCCCAGAAGTCGACCCAGGCATGGATGCCTTTGGCATTCATGATGTCGCGCATGATGGCAGTCGTGCGTCGGCCTTCGTCTTCCCAGCGGCCCTGGCCGACGCAGAGCACAATTTTCTTTTCATTATAAATCGGGATATACGGATGGTCAGCCGGCATATTGGCAAGGAAGTCAACCGGTGAGTTCTGATAAAGCGTGCCGTCTTCCCAGCCGTCAAAGAAGAATTTGGCGTCATAAACGCCTGAAAGCGACATCATGCCGCCGAAGAGTTCCGGACGGCGGAAAAAGACGATGGCTGCGTGCAGGCCGCCAAGGCTGCAGCCAACTGCGATTGGCAGACGGCCCGTGCCATTTTCCTGACGAATGAACGGCAGGACTTCCTCGATGAGGTAATTATAGTAGTTTTCCTGCTGCCAGGCGCGCCAGCCCTTGTCACCCCAGACATTTGACCACGTCTCTTTGTCGACAGTGTCAACGGCAAACAGTTGGATTTTGCCAGCTTCGATTTCCGGTGCAAGCAAATCGATCATGCCAAAGTTCTCGAAGTTGTCGCACATGGAATCCTGGGTCGGCAGAATCAGGAGCGGTGTGCCCGTATGGCCATAAACGCGGATATTCATTTCACGGTGCAGCCTGTCGCTGTACCAGGAGCGGTATTCTTTCTTCATAGAGATCACGTCCTCGGTTTTACTCGAAGTATTTTATAGTTTCTAAGTTTAACAACATTACAGAGAAAAGTCAACAAGAAGCACACTCGTCCATAAACAGCGGACTTTCTTCCTCTAAAGGGCACTCCTTATTATCAACGGCTGAAAAAGGCCTTGAGCAGGGCATCAAGGGCCTGCTGGTCAGCAGCCCCCATCGTCTCGCGCGCCGAATGCATCGCGAGGATGGCCGCGCCGATGTCCATGGCGCGCATCGGCATATTGGCCGTGAGCATAGAGCCGAGCGTCGAACCCCCGCGAATATCGGAACGGTTCAGGAACATCTGGTACGGGATATCATGAGCTTTGCAGAGGGCCTTGGCCACAGCAATGGCCTCTGCGTCACCGGCATACGCCTGGCTGCAGGCCGCTTTGATTGTTACGCCGCCGTTGAGCTTTGGGAAATTCGTAATGTCGTTCTTTTCAGGGGCATTGGGGTGCAGGGCATGGGCAACATCAAGCGAGAACAAAAATCCTTTGGCGAGGTCTGCAAAATACGCATCCTGCCCATAACCTAAGGAACTGTAGACGCGCATGAGGATATTGGGCAGGGCAAAGGAATCGGCGCCCTGCTTCGTCTTGCTGCCGACTTCTTCGTTGTCAAAAAGTGCGATGCACGAGATGCCGTCCGTGCTCGTCCCCTGCAGCAGCCCCTGCAGGCACGCGTAGACCGAAGTCATATTGTCAAGGCGTGAAGCCGAGATGAATTCGTTCTTCGCACCAAAATAACACGGGCCGTCCGTCGGATAGACCGTGAGGTCATATGAAAGAATACGGCTGCGGTCAAGCTGACATTCCTCAGCTAAAAAATCAAGAAAAGCGTCGGCCTGTTTCTTCTCGTCCGTCTCCCCTGTCAGCATCGTGAAAAGCGGCAGCATGTCCTTCTGCGGATTGAGCGTCTCGCCCTCATTGACTTTGCGGTTCATATGGATGGCCAGATGCGGGATGGTCAAAAGCGGTCGGCCGATATCGACAAGGTGCGTTTCCGGCTCGTAGGGATTTTCACCAGACAAGACGACCTTGCCGGCAAGCGATAACGGGCGGTCAAGCCACGAACTCCTTATCATGCCGCCGTATATTTCAACATTGAGCCTGCCATAATCCTGTGTCCTGGCAAGAGCTGCCGTCTTGACGCGCAGGCATGGAAAATCGGTATGAGCCGTCGCGATGTGCAGATGACGGCGCGGCGACTCGCCAATGCGAAAAGCCACGAGCGTCGAATCAAAGACGCGGACAAAATAGGCCCTGCCGGCCTGCAGGCGCCACGAATCCTCAAGATGCAATTCGCGAAAACCCGCCTCATGCAGTTCGTCAGCTCCAGCCGCCGCTGCGTGATAAGGTGAAACGGTCTTATCGAGAAAAGAAAATAAATCCAAGCATATCACTCCTCTAAAATAGCTGTCTCCATTATACAACGCCATGCCTGCCTGTACAAAATCTCACATTCTGCCTCTTCTATCCACAAACGCAAAAAAACCATCGCTTGGGGCATGCCTGCAGCGATGGCTTTTGCTGTTGTAAGTCAAATTTTACTTGATGAAACCGACCTGTTTGGCGATTTCTTCATAAACCTTGTCCTTGCGCTCGTTGAAGATGACTTTATTTTCTTCAAAGAGATTGTGGCCGTGCGTGTCAATCGAGACAATCAGAGGACCGAATTCCTTGACCTGGCAGGTCCAGAGCGTTTCCGGCATGCCGAGGTCCTTCCAGTTGGCCGAGAGAATTTTCTCGACGCAGGTTGCAGCGACAACGGCGCAGCCTGCCGGGAAAACGCAGTGCAGGGCCTTGTAGTCGCGGCAGCCGCGCATCGTGCCTTCGCCCATGCCGCCTTTGCCGATAATCAGGCGCACGCCCGTCTTTTTGATGAATTCTTCTTCGAATTTTTCCATGCGCATCGAAGTCGTCGGGCCAACCGTGACCATTTCGTACTGGTCATCGCCAAGCGGACGGATAATCGGACCGGCATGCAGAATGGCACCGTCCTTGATATCGACCGGCAGTTCGCGGCCTTCTTCAATAACGCGGCGATGGGCAACATCGCGGCAGGTCGTGAGCTTGCCCGTCAGGTAAATGACATCTCCAACATGGATATCCTCGAGATCTTCTGCGCTGATTGGCGTCGTGAGTACTTTTTTAGCCATCAGAAATCCACCTCCGAATGCGAATCAATCTTGTAATTGAGCTCTTTATCAAATACGATGTGACCGCGGCGATGCGACCAGCAGCCGACATTGACGGCTACGCCGATAACGGAAGGATGGCGTGCACTGTTCTCAATGTTGACGCCGAGCACGGAGTTCTTGCCGCGCAGTCCCTGAGGACCAAGGCCGATGGCATTGATGCCGTCTTCCAGCAGCTGTTCCATTTTAGCCGCTTTCGGATTTGGATTGTGGGAGCCGATGCGGCGCAGCAGGGCTTTTTTCGACTGCAGGGCAGCGACTTCAACGGATGTACCGATGCCGACACCGACGAGCAGAGGCGGGCAGGCATTGAGGCCGTAACTCGTCATAACATCGAGTACGTACTTCGTGACGCCTTCATAGCCTTCGCCCGGCATCAGGACCTTCGCATGGCCTGGCAGCGAGCAGCCGCCGCCGGCCATGTATGTATAAATCTCGCAGTCGCTGCTGTCCGGCACAATATCCCAGAAAATGGACGGGATGCCCTTGGCGACGTTCTTGCCCGTATTGTATTCATCGAATGTCTCAACGGCATTATGGCGCAGCGGTGCATCTTTCGTGGCCTTGATGACAGCCTGACGCAGCAGGGCCGGCAGCTCAGCCATGTACGGGAATTCACTGCCG
>NZ_JBJEXT010000051.1:0-33224 GCF_051886055.1 Mitsuokella apri
GAATCAGGCCGGCCGTCGGGAAATCCGGTCCCTTGATGACCTTCATGAGGTCCTCGACCGTGGCGTCCGGATGGTCGATGAGCATCAGCGTGCCGTCGATGACCTCGCACATATTGTGCGGCGGGATGTTCGTCGCCATGCCGACAGCGATGCCCGACGTGCCGTTGACGAGCAGCTGCGGGAATTTTGCCGGCAGCACCGTCGGCTCCTTCAAGGATTCATCATAGTTCGGCGCGAAGTCGACCGTATCCTTATCGATGTCCTGCAGCATGAGCTCCGCGATTTTCGACATGCGGACCTCTGTATAACGCATGGCAGCGGCCGGGTCGCCGTCGACCGAACCGAAGTTGCCGTGGCCGTCGGCGAGCATATAGCGCATCGAAAAATCCTGCGCCATGCGCACGATGGCATCATAGACAGAAGAATCGCCATGCGGATGATATTTACCGAGGACTTCACCGACGATACGGGCCGATTTCTTGTAAGGCTTGTTCGAGCCCATGCCCGCTTCCTGCATCGCGTAAAGGATGCGGCGGTGTACTGGTTTTAAACCGTCGCGGACATCCGGAAGAGCACGCGCAACGATGACACTCATAGCATAATCGATGTACGAGTTCTTCATCTCGTGTTCCAGATTGACCGGTACGATTTTTCCCTGACCAAAATCCACAATCTCACCTCAAAATCTAAAAAACAAAAAAATTGAATTCCTGCAAAATCATTTAGCATTTAATTATACCATTTCTGACGCAAAAAGTCCATCAAGCCCCCATATCATAAGGGCTGATGGACTTTTGCAGCGCGATTTCAGCGGTTCAGGACTTCCGCATAGATATACCCTTCGCGAACGCCGGAATCGCTGTACGTGATGACCTTGCTGTGGAAGCGCTCTGCGAGGACCTCGGCGATGATGAGGCCCGGAATGACCGTATGGATGCGGTCGGGCACGGTCTTCATCAGCATGGCCGTCATATCCTCACTGAGCCCGTGGCCGCCGTCAAAACGCCGGATAATCTCAGGAATCTTGTCCGTCTCCATCTTCATATTGTCAAGAGGCCTGTCAAAAAGGGCATTGTAAAGAGCAGCAGCCCCCTTGAACGTGCCGCCGATGCCGGCAATCGAGGCTTCGCGCAGGCCGGCAAAAGCCGTGGCCGAGCGGATCGTCGCCTCGGCCTCTTCGCGCATGGCCTGACATTCCTCTTTTGTCGGCAGCATGCCATGGACGTATTTCGTACGGAATGCCAAAGAGCCTATGGGCAGACTGATTTTCTGCTGAATCTTGCCCGAACTGTACGAGACAATCTCCGTGCTCGCGCCGCCGATGTCGATAAGCAGGCCCGCGTCCTCATTGAGGTCATGCGTGGCCCCAATGAAATCGTAAGTCGCCTCCTCATCGCCCGTGATCACGCGAATCGGCAGCCCCGTGCGCCTCTCGATCTCGCCGACCGCCGCCTGACTGTTCTTCGCATTGCGCAGCGCCGCCGTCGTAAAGGCCACGACATGCGTGATATCAAAGGCCAGGAGAAATGCCTTGAACTCCTGCAGGATTTCCACGGCCTTGTCGATGCCCTGCTGCTGCATGACACCTTCTTTAAGATACGCCGCGAGCCCCACGGTATGTTTTTTCTTCATGAGCATCTCGACATGCGCGCCCTCAATGCGGTAAATCGCCATGCGGACCGTGTTCGAACCGATATCAATCATTCCGTATAACATAAGCTTCCCCTTGATTCCGATTTCTTTTTTTGCTCAGCGCTTCAGGCCGTTGCCCGTCAGCGGGATGACGACCTTGTAATTGTCCGGCTTGCCGTTTTCGAAGAACTGCTCAGCACCGGCAAGAGCTGCGGCCGACGTCATCTCGACGTAAATGCCGTGATGTGCGAGCTCCTTCTGTGCCTTCAAAATATCCTTATCCTGCACCGTGATGACATCACCGCCCGAATCCTTGACGGCCTGCAGCATCTCTTTCAGGCGTTTTGGCTGCGTGATGCGGATGGCCTCGGCAATCGTCGCGCGCTTCGGCGAAGCCGGCACCTCGTGGAACGCCTCATAGAGAGGCGCACATTTCGACGACTGCACGGCGACAAAATGCGGCAGGCGGCCGATTTCCATGAAACCGAGGAACAGGCCGATGAGCATCGTGCCATTGCCGACCGGCATGAAAATGTAATCCGGCACATGGTGGCCCAGCTGCTCGTAAAGCTCATGCGCCATCGACTTGATGCCCTCGAAGAACAGCGGATTGTAAACATGCGAAGCATAGTAGGCATCGCCGAGATTCTGCTTGACGGCAGCGCAGGCCTTCATGCGGCCGTTGGCCACCTTGATAATCTTCGCGCCGTACGCCTCGATCTGCTTGACTTTTTCCTGCGAGATATCATCCGGCACATAGACCGTGCAGTCCATGCCGGCCGCAGCTGCATAAGCCGCAATCGACGCACCGGCATTGCCCGACGAGTCCAGGGCGATCTTCTTGATGCCGACATTGTGCAGCTCATTGATGAGGCTGTACGCCCCGCGGTCCTTGAAAGACCCCGTCGGCAAAAGATGCTCCATCTTGAGCAAAAAGTCCAGCTTGCCTGCCTGATACGGCAGCAGCGGCGTCACAAACTCTCCAAGAGAAATGCCCTTTGCCCCCTCTTCATGCGGATCCTTGTGCAGGCGGAACATGCCCCCGCACTCACATTTGTACGAATGTGTATTCAATGGATATTCTTTTTTGCATGCTTCACAATAGAAATACATCAAATCGTCCCCTTCCTCAAATCGGCGTCCCTCAGGCGCCGTCAGCCGTTCACGGCCAATGAGTTCTTTTCTTAAAGATTCGTCATCTGCCCGCCCGTTCCCTCTCTCCCGCCGAGAAAATTTCTATAAAATACCAAAAATGTTTGTTGAAATCCTCCCCCATTTGTTGTAATATAGTCATGGGAGGCCTACTACATCTAGTATGTGGTAGGTGGCAGAAGGTATAGAGGCGGCAAAAGCGGGAACGTTCGGTAGTTCCCGCTTTTGTATTGAAAAAGCTGCGATGGTTTTGCATCGCAGCTATTTTTATTTCCAGATTCCCCGAACAACACCTTCCTCTCAGGGGAAGGTATACGGAAGGGGTGGAACGTTCTTACTTGATTAAGGTAACGCTGGCATTTCCGCTTGTATTGCCTCCGCTGGAACCACCTGAATTATTACTTCCACCATTTGAATTGCCATTCATACCGAAATTTCTATATTCAATCGCCACGGACGATGTCAATCTTATAGACTGTGCTACAACACTTCCATAAACCGGCTGAGAACCATCAATTAATACTGTCCCTTGAGGTGCATAAAGATATCCATAAAATGGGGAATTATTCTGGAGATGAATATCACCATGCAAAGAAATAAATATAGCATGATCTGATGCATTAGCAGGGCTGGTATTTGCTGGTATATTGATATCTAAATTACCATCTACAATAACAATTTTATAGACATTATGCCATATGTCATATTTCTTTATCATTGCATTTTTAGTTCCATCCCATCCCTGTTCTTCATAATACTGCTGATTTGCAATTTTAAAAGAACCACATGTTACTGCGGGATATACACTGTTGTTTGCAGAGCTATTTAATTGATAGGTAGGACCTGTATGGCCCTTACTCCATAAAGATGAATAATCTCCATCCGTATCGACATAAATATAATTTTTTTCTCGGTCAGCAAAGCTCATCTTACGGCATTTTTCTATAAAATCCAACACTGGCTTAGTCATAGTACTAAAGCGACCTAAGGATATATCAATGATATCAGAATGGGCCCCCTGTGCCGTATAATCCTGATGGTCTAATGTGCCAAATCGTGCATAAAAACGCCAGCTCATATCATGATTTGGACCAGAATTTCCTGGGATTTTATCATCATTCTGATGTCCTACTGCTATGCCCTCTGGTTTATCTAATCCATACTCTCCATCACGCTTTTGATAATGGTCGTCGTAATTATCCTTATAATTTAACCATAAATCAGCATCTTTATCGGCAGCACAAGAGAAATTTTCTACGTAAATTGGATATGTCCCATTTTTAGAATCCTGCACAGGTAAATATATCGGACCATTGGAATGGACACGTCCCTTAATGGTAACATGATCTGTATTAAGCATCATTGCTTGTTCTATAGGACTGTTAAAGCTACTGTCCCATAAATAATTATAACTGTGATTCGGATCTACTGGATTGGTATATCCACCAATCATGGCGTAATCAAAGATGGAATCCGGTATATCCGGAACTGTATCGCTGCCTCCCTCTTTGACTCTCACAGTTGCCGTCGCCTTGATATTCCAGTTTTCCGCTTCTTCATCCGTAATATCGACATGAAAAAGCTTCATGGCTGGTCCAAGGAAAAAAATGGGTATCTGTTCCGAAGCCGTGACTGTGATATCCGTAACGCCTTTTTCTGTTCCAGTCTTATAATCTATATTATCAATGCTGTAGGACGATTCTCCCTGATTGATCTTCATATATTCATCGACTTTACTTTTCGTATCAGCCTGACTTTTCTTTTCGGCGTACTTATACCCACCAGCCAAAGCCGCAGCATCCACCGAATTCTGCAGTTTGCTATGATGGACATAAGCATTGCCAGCATCTACGGCCAATCCTGTGAACAATATGATAAAAGGCAGCAGAAACGCCGTCAATACAAGGATTGCGCCTCTTTGTCCCTTGCGATCTCTGCTCATGTCTGCCCCTTCTTTCCAAAAAACGATTTGCTTTACCTAAATTATAGCAATCCACCGCCCTCGCCGCAATAAGAAACACTCTACATACCTTCCCTTGCAGGATACGCCCGTGTTTGCCGGCAAATATCTCTCATGCTATAATAATGATGGAAATCAACGTAGTCATTGCACTACCAAGAAAGGCCTCTCTGCGGTTGGTCACCGTAGAGAGGCCTTTTACATAATCATATTTTGTCACTTGATTTCCTTCAGCGTCTGCCCGACTTCGAGCCCGAGCCAGTCGGCTTCGCCGGCGGTCATTTCGAGGGTGCTGTGAGCCTGCCAGCAGGCCGAGACGCCGAGCCATGGACGAAGGTTCCGCACGATTTTGAGGATTTTCCCCTGCTTGTCGAGGTAAACGGCGTCAATCGCGAAGCGCATAAAACACATATGAATGCTGTTGCACGGCGTAATGAGCAGCCCTGTCGCGGGCGGCAAAGGCTTTTGCAGCATCAAGCCGACAAAACGCGTCCAGAATGTATCCGCGATTTTAACTTTCAGAGCTGTCCTTTTATTGGCAAGCAAGAAATTCTTTATCCTCATGCTGAATCCCTACTTCATAAGATTCTGTAACAGATATAACAGGCTCGGTACGAGTGTCACGACGAAGATAGCTGGGAAAATGAAAAGCACCAGCGGAAAAACAATTTTTACCGGAGCTTTCATTGCCTGGGCCTTAATGTACTGACGGCGGCGTTCACGGATATTGTCGGCCTGATTTTTAAGGGTGTTGCCCATGCTCGTGCCGAGACGTTCGGCCTGAATGATAGACGTCATGAAGAGCGAAACATCCTCGACGCCGCAGCGGTCGGCCATGCTGCGCATGGCAGTACGCCGCACCACGCCCATACGTATATCATCCTGCAAACGGCGGAATTCGTCAATAAGCGGTCCTTTCATACGGGCCGTGATTTTTGACAGAGACGCATCGAAAGAAAGACCAGCCTGCACGCTGACACAGAGCAGGTCGAGCACCTGCGGAAGCTGGCTTTGAATCTTTCTCTGCCTTTTGTCAATCGTCGTGTTGAGGAAGACGACGGGCATCAGGCCGCCGAGCAGCCCCAGCAGGAAAATCATCATGGCTCTCTGCACAACGGCATAATGGGCATGCTGCAGCAGTACAAATCCAAACAGCCACATCATGACAGCCCCCAACAGGCAGCTGCCGTAAAACTCGGCAATGCCCCATTCACGGGACTTTCCGGCTAATACGAGCCTCTTTTGGATAATAGGGCGCAGTTTTCTTGGTGTCAGAGCCTCAGCCAGGCTGCCAAGGACCTGCTTAAAGCCGCCGCCCGCGCCCGATGCTGTCTGCCCGCGTGTGTCAGGGCCCTGCTGCGGCGCTGTGGGCGCACGAAACGGCTCATCTATGGCCGTATCCGTCTCCAGACTCGCCATACGCTTGCGGATGGTCGATTTGGGCTGAACGGTCTGACGAATCAGGCCGAACAGAAGAAGAAAAATAATTGCGGTAAGCGAGAGGACAAAAAGAATTTTGAGCATCAGAACCGTCCTCCTGTAAAGGCAATGTCATTGCCGCCCTCCGGTGTAAAGAAGCCCTCGGGCAGCTTGATGCCGCTGATTTCGAACTTCTCAAGGAAGCTCGGCTGCAGGCCGGTCGGCACGAAGCGGCCAAGGATTTTGCCGTTGTTGTCAAAGCCGGTCTGCTCGAAGCGGAAAATATCCTGCGTTGTAATGGTCGTGCCTTCCATTTTCTGTACTTCCGTGATATAGGTGATTTTGCGGCTGCCGTCACGCAGACGGGCCTGATGAATAACAAGGTCAATAGCCGACGAAATCTGCTCGCGGATGGCGCGCTCCGGCAGCTCCAGACCGGACATCATGACCATGGTCTCAAGACGAGAGAGAACATCGCGCGGACTGTTGGCATGGGCCGTTGTCAGGGAGCCGTCGTGGCCGGTGTTCATGGCCTGCAGCATGTCGAGGGCCTCGCCCGTACGAACCTCGCCGACGATGATGCGGTCCGGACGCATACGCAGGGCGTTGCGCACGAGGTCGCGGATGGTGATGGCACCTTTGCCTTCGAGATTGGCCGGACGTGCCTCGAGAGTCACAACGTGCTGCTGCTGCAGACGCAGCTCGGCAGCGTCCTCGATCGTCACGATGCGTTCGCCATCGGGGATGAACGAGGAAATGACGTTCAGCGTTGTCGTTTTACCGGAGCCAGTACCGCCCGAAACGAGGATGTTGATGCGCGCCTTGACACAGGCACGCAGGAATGTCGCCATTTTCTCGTCCATCGTGCCAAACGAAATGAGGTTGTCTACGCTCAGCGGCGTCTTCGAGAATTTGCGGATGGTCAGGCACGGTCCGACAAGTGACAGCGGCGGGATGATGATATTGACACGCGAGCCGTCTTCAAGGCGGGCATCGACGAGCGGCGAGGATTCATCGACACGGCGGCCAAGAGGCGTCAAAATTCGTTCGATGATGTTCATCAAATGCGACGTATCGTGAAACTTCGCGTCCGTGAGTTCGAGCTTGCCCATACGCTCAACAAAGACCTGACGCGGGCCATTGACCATGATTTCGGTAATGGAGTCATCCTTGCGCAGGGCCTCAATCGGTCCGAGGCCGAGGACTTCGTCGCGGATATCGGCAATCAGGCGCGGCTTCTCGCCCTGCGGGATGGAGAACGGATTCTCGTCCAGCACACGCTGACAGTAGTCGGCAATCAAAGTCTCGACCTGATGCGGGTCCTGATTGACCGAAGAAAGCATCGCCTGTTCGGCCGGCGTCATCTCGTCGACAATGCGCTGGTGGATACGCTGCTTGATTTCCTGATAAGAACGCTCCGCCGCCGTATCCTGATTCTCTTCACGCGAACCAAAAATATTCACCTGCCGGTTCTCATCAGCCGCCCGACCTAAGCGCGTCAATAAAGACATCGTATCTCACCTCATCAAGTCTATAAAATGCAAAAATGCTATGGATTTCAAAAGAAATTAGGAGCTACTATTCGGCTCCTTATACATCGTATATTGGATATTGATGTCAAATAGGCTGTCATCGCCTAAAAAATTGCGGAAAATCTGAGCTAAAGAGTCTTGATCCGTCGACAAATGAGCATTAATTGTAACTTGTACGTTTTTTACATTTGAATCATTAGTCGACGATACATCCTCTATCTTAAAATCCTTTATATCAGATGGATTCCACTCATAAAGATTTGCTGGTAAATCTTGCTGACTATATACTTTTTTGACATTCGTATACGGCTGTGTCTCCGTCGAAATACTAGCTTCGCGAGCA
This sequence comes from Mitsuokella apri, assembly GCF_051886055.1. Lineage (NCBI taxonomy): Bacteria > Bacillati > Bacillota > Negativicutes > Selenomonadales > Selenomonadaceae > Mitsuokella > Mitsuokella apri. The sequence goes on from NZ_JBJEXT010000051.1 coordinate 8,039, forward strand.
CTGCTGCGCGCAAGATTATTCAAAGCAATATAATCAGCAAATGCCATACCAAAATAGATAATCCCCCAAAGGATCAACATAAAAAGAGGCAGAATCAATGCAAATTCCACAATGGATTGTCCTCTCTGGAATTTCATAAATTCTGCCTCCTAAAGTGCAATAAATTAACGAGACGTCAACTGATTTACGACCTTTTTAAATGCAGACGTTAAACCATTCTGTAAACTAGTTCCCGTATCTGTAGCGAACAAGACAGCAACAGCAACAGCAACAACAAAGAGCAGAAGCAGTGCATATTCCGTAATGCCCTGTGCTTTCTCGCCAAGATAACGAGCATTTAAGTATTTAATGATTTCCAACATAAAAATTCCTCCTCAGATAAATCTTTTTTGGGATATATATGTAACTCCTAAAGGTATAGAAGCTTACATCATTAATAACGAATATCTGTGATGCGATTGATCACGAATATTCCCAGCAGCTCGGATACAATAGCTGCACCGATGAAGATATGTCCAATATCCTCTTCAAGCAATGGTTTTAGATAATTCGGGTCAATAAACATGAGAATGCCTGCCATTGCAAACGGCAGAATTGCCAAGATGACTCCTGAAAATCTTCCCTGTGCTGTCAACGAAAGAATCTCCCTGCGCAGTCTTATTCTTTCTGCAATCGTCTCTGCAATCGTATCAAGAATCTGCGCAAGGTCGCCGCCGACCTGCCGCTGTATGAGCACGGCTGTGACGACGAGTTCAAAGTCTGGACTTGCGACTCTTCTCTGCATGTTGTCGAGTGCAGTTTCCAGGGTATTGCCGAGGTTGACTTCGTTGACGACGAGCCGGACTTCGCGGCCCATGGGAGCGTCCATTTCCCGCGCGATGAGCTCGAAAGCCTGCATGAAGCTGAAGCCGGCGCGCAGGGCGTTGGCGACCATGGTCAGCATATCGCCGAGCTGGTTCGTGAATTTTTTGCGGCGGCGGCGGATGCGCAGTCCCAGCAGGGCAAAGCCCAGGAGGATGGCCGCGAGGGCACCGAGGAAAAACATCGAAGCCTTGAGCGTCACGAGGAACGTGATAAAGCCTATGAAAAGGCCCCAGAGCACGAGGATGGCTTCAAACTCTGTGCCATGTATGGGCCAGTCGGCCTGCTGCATCCAGAGTTCGACGCGCCGCCCGCGCTGGACTTTGCCGATTGCTGCGGCAAGGCCCTCGATGAGGCCTAGAATCATTGCCTTCAGGCCGCCGCCCTGCCGGCTCTGCCGGGTTTCTCCCGGTGCTTCGGCAAGAGAGCTCAGGCGCTCCGTGATGACGCGGTCTTCACGCGAACGGATGGAGAGCAGCATGACGAGCAGGAAGAAGCACATTGCCGTGACGAGCACGGCCAGCAGCGCGCTCATGACAGCCACCTATGGGCCATCGGCGCCTGATGGCTGACGAGATGGTCCACGATTTTGTCGACACTCCTTGAAAGCGGACTGTCGGGCGCAATCTCCGTCGCCATCTGGCCGTCATCCGCGGCCTTTGAGACGGCGAGGTATTCATTCGGGATGATGGCCGCGACCGGATAGCCGAGTTTTGTCTCAAGTTCGCGCCTTTTTTCCTCGGTACACGGCGAGACGCGCGTGAAGATGACTTTGGCGCGCTTTTCGACGTCGTCCCAGTCCTTGAAGATCTCAATGGCCTTGCGCATATGGTCGAGCTCGTAAGCGCCGTTGATCATCGCGCAAAGGTACGTCACGGTCGAATCCTCCGCAGCGGCAATCGAAGTCGGGTTGAAGCCCTGCGGTACGTCGATGAGGAGATACCGAAAGAGCCCTTGTGCCATGCGGATGATGCCTTCAAGCTGCGGAATCGAGACTTTGTCGATGTAATTTGGCCTCGTCGTGCCGCAGAGCACATGGACGCGCTCGGATACCGGCACGAAATAGCGCTTGAGCGTGACCGGCGACAAAAAGCGGATGTCGCGGGCGGCCTCGACAATCGTCGATTTTGGCTGCAGATTGAAGAAAACGGCCATGTCGCCGAACTGCAAATCCGCGTCGATGATGCCGACCTGTTCATGCGTGCGGCGGGCAAGAGCCCCCGCGAGATTGGCAATCAGCGTCGTTTTGCCGCTCTTGCCCTTCGGACTGAAGAAGACCAAAGTCTCGCAGTTCTGCTCCATGCCGGCCTTGGCAAATTCGCGCACAGCCTCCTGCAGCTCCACACCCGTAAAAGGCTTGACGAGACAGCCGCGCGCGCCCGCCGCTATGAGGTGTGTCGCGCTCTCGGGGCGCCATTCCTCGGCCATACAGAGGATGTCGGCCTGCGGATAAGCCTTGTGGAAGGCCTCGATCAGGGGCACGGCATCTGCGTGGTCAATATCCAGCAGAATGAGGTTCGGGTCGAACATGCGGCCCTGTCCGATGGCATCGTTCGTGCTCTGGTAGCGCGCAGCCATGGCAAAGCCCGGCGTGCGGTCGATGACGGCCGTGAGCTTTTCGAGCATTAGGCGGTCTTTCTCAACCATCATGACACGATACATTGGCAGGACCCCCTTTCTCTGGATCTTTTTTTACGGATTAGCTGAAGAGACGGCTGAGCCACGAGGACTCCTGCTGTTTTTCTTCGGCTTCGGCAGGCGTGCTGCTGTGATTGGTGTAGCGGGCTACGAGCTCCTTCAGGGCCTCGCCTAAAGCAGTTTGTTTTGGTGCAAGGACCAAAGGGACGCCGTCGCGGATGGAGTCGCTCGCCGCCCGGAAGTCATTGGGCAGAACGTGATAAAACGGTTCTCCGAGCAGCTTCTGTACATCGGCAAGGCCGATGCGCGTTTTTGAGTCGCTGCGGTTGAGGACAAGTCTTATCTTGTTCTTATCATAGTTGAGAGTTTTCAATGTGTCCATACCTATTTTCATATTTTTTATCGTCGGTATGAAATCCACAATGCCGAGGAAGGTCACGATGGTCGAGAGGTCGAGCATCGCGAGATTCAGCGTGCTGAACATCGAGGTCATGTCAATGAGGATGTAGTCGAAGCTCTGCTGGAGCTTGCGCACGGCCCTCACGGCGTAGTCATGATGGATATTGTAGGCCTCCTCGAGCTTCGTCGGTGAGGCCAGCACGGAAAAATGCACGCCGCCATGTTCGTACGGTGTCAGGAAATCCTGCACGCGGCACGAATCGCCCTCGACCTGCATCGTGCGCTGAACATCGGCCAGCGTACGTAGGGGCTCGAGCTTCAGGTAGTTGCAGACATCGCCGAACTGCAGGTCAAAATCAACGAGACAGACGCGGTAGCCCTCGCGCGCGAGCTCTGAGGCCATGTTGCAGGCCACGAGTGTCTTGCCGACGGCCGAAGCCGTGCTGAAAAAGGTGATGACAATGCCATTGGCAGGCGCTGCCTGCGTCATTTCTGCCATACCATCACTTCCTTTGCTGCTTTCATCTATCGAGTATCGAGATATTTATTTAATCTATTTATTATTTATCCATGCGGCCGAGGATGGCTTTGGCTGAAGCCTTGATGCGGTCGCCCGGCAGCTCGGTGCGGGCGGCTTCCTCAGCCCCTGCGTCCATGTCATCGCCATTCGCTGCGGGAAGAACAGCCTTAGACGAAGCAGAGGGGGCAGCGGACTGCTGCTTCTGAGCTCTCTGTGCCTTTTTCTGGGCCTTCTCGGCGACTTTTTTCTCCTTCGCGAGTTCTTCATTGGACTTCTCGGGGATATCGCCGTTGACGTCAACCTGCTTCATGTCGCGCACCTCGCGGCGGCTGGCATTGTAGGTATCCTCCATGTCAGGCGACATGCGCGCCGGCGTTTCCTCGTTGACCACGCGCGGCGTGATGAGCACAACAATCTCGGATTTCTGATGTGAATTGTTATGATAGCGGAAGAGTTCGCCGATAAGCGGCAGATTGCCAAAGAACGGCACTTTCTGCAGCGTCTTGGCTTCCTCGGAGTTCAGCAGGCCGCCAATGACCATCGTCATGCCCGAAGGGATGTTGACCGTTGTCTTGGCCGAGCGCGTCGCGATGCCCGGCATGCGGTAGCCGTCTTTCGTCACGGCATTGGACCAGTCGAGTCGGCTGACCTGCGTCTCAAGCTCCGTCGTGATGTTGCCATCCTGGTCGACAGTCGGGGCATGCAGGTCAAGGCCGATGCCGTATTCCCTGTATTCGGTCGTCGTCGAGCCGAAGCTGTTTGAGGTCGAATAGGGGATTTCGCCGCCGATGAGGATTTTGGCATCGCGGCCGCTCATCGTCGTGATGTTCGGACGCGAGACGATGCGGGCCCTGCCATTTTCGATGAGCGCGTGAATCTGCATATTAATTTTCGAGAAATGGGTGAAGAGCCAGTTCTGATTGTACCAGTGATGGCCGGCATCGCGCTGCGTGCCGTAGGTTTCACCGGCATAATATGAGCCCGCGTCATTCATCGTGATACCGCTGTCGCTCGTATCGCTGAGGTCCTGCGAAACGTAGTTGAGGCCGAGGTTCTTGGCATCGTTGGAGTTAATCTCGACAAACATGGCCTCGATGTTGATCTGGTCGGGATTGGTCATCTCGAGCATGTTGACGACAGAATCATCGATATCGCCGCGCAGATTCACGGCTCCCTCTGTCGCATTTTCGGCTTTCCCGCTGCTGCCGCCCGTCTGCGCGTACATCTTGGCGATTTTATAGGCAAGGTCGCGCTCGTACTGGTTCTTGACGCTGCCGCGCAGCAAAATCTTGCCCCCGATCATCTGCACGCGCACCTCCGGCAGTCCGATGGCCTCCTGCACAAGCTTGGCAAGGCCCGAATCCTGATTCGAAACCGTGATGCGGTATTCATAGCGATAGCCGTTTGACGCCCAGACATTGAGGGTCGTCGTGCCCGGCGAAATGCCGATAACGTTCAGGGACGTGCCGTCAAGCAGGCTGACATCGGCGATTTTCGGATTGGCAATGGCCACGCGCGTGATATTGCGCCCCGTGTTGAGATAATACGACTGGTTGAGGTCGACGGAGACCGGCGTGAACTGCGCGAAGGCGGGGGCAGGGGAGAAGACGGCCGCTGCTGCGACTGTACTGACAGCGAGGCTCAAAAAGGCTTTTCTCATTGGACACCCTCCCTCGTCGATGTTACACCGCGGATGACTTCAATCGTCCGCCCGAGACTTGGGACAGAGCCCGAGGAGCCGCCGCCCGCAGAACCGGAGCTATTGTAGCTCGGTGCCGGAGACGGGCTCGGCGTAAGAGCTGCCGGCGCACTGTAGGACTGCTGCGGAGCAGGGGCCTGTGACGGTGCCGGAGCTTCATTGGCCGCTGACTGCGACTGATTCGTGGCCTGCGGGATGCCGGCATAGTCTGTATCAAATGTGTACATATCGCGCGGCTTGAAAGGACGCAGGTCGAGGTACAAAGTGCCTTCCTGCGAAGCCACGGCGAGTTTCAGCACGTCGGCAGGCTTCAGGGCTACAGTAGCCGTGGCCATGCCCTCAGATGCCGGCTTTGTATTGACATTCTGCGAGGAACTGTCTTTTGAGTCTTTGGAGCTGTCGGAACTCTTATCGGAGCCCGAGTCGCCCGCGGGGACATTCGAGAGATTCGACGTCCTGTTGATGGCAAGCAGCAGGACATTCTGGAGAATCAGGCGTCCCTGCATGCCATTTTCCTTCGTGCCCGTGATGAGCATGATGTCGACGTAGTCACCCGGATGCGCGAAGCCCGAGACGCCGGTCACATCCGAAATGGGGATGGTCACGGCGCGGCAGTCCGAGGGAATCACGCCCGTGAAGCCCGCCATGCGGATATCGACGTAAACCTTGCGCGAGGTCATGATGTCGCCCTGCTGGATGGCCGTGCTCGTCGGATGGTCCACGGCGTCTTCCACGTCGCGGAACGCCCCTTCCGGCACGAGGTCACTCGGAACCTCGACGACCTTGAGCATATCCTCCTTGACGACAGTGCGTTCCGGGATATCCTGCTTGGCGGCGACGACCTGCACGAGATTCGTCTTAGGCTGCTCCTGAGGCTTTTCATCGGACCCCGAAATGGCGAAATACACCATAAGCCCTAAGAGACAGCTGACGACGGCTGCCGCCGCCACCCATTGACGATATGTGATTTTGTCTAGGAATTCGCGGAGCTTTTCCTTGAATTGCGCTGGGTTGACCATATTGTCATTCCTTTATCTTTTTACTTCTGCATCAAAACGAAAATCTTTACGTGTCTTGTAGTAGATTTTGGCAGATATTTATTACAAAGTGTTCTGGCTAACTTAAGTATATCATAGTTCATACCATTTTGTTTTAGAATTTTTGACGATTTTCCCTGTTTTTGCTAGGATAAGGAAAGAATCGTTTTGCATAGTAAAATTAGGGGGTTTTATTATGTTCGTAATAATGAAATGCCTTTTGTCGATTTTGCTCGCAGTCGGAGGCGGCCTGCTCGGCAGCCGCTGGATTGCGTATTCGTACCAAAAAGCGGCAGAAGGTGTCCTGAGTTTTCCGGACCGCGCAGAGGAGCAGCATAAGAAAAGGCCGCTGCGTCTTGGCGCCGTTCTGGGCTTTCTCTTCTGTTTCACGCTCTTAACTCTGCATTCCATGCATCCGCTGCGCGTGGGCTTTCTCATGGTCTTCCAGTATTTCCTGCTGCTCTACACGTGGACGGATCTCGAGCAGCGCGTGATTTTTGACAAAATGCTGCTTCCCTTTGTCATCATCGGGGCCATTTCCATCCCCGTGCTCGAGCGCGTGCCGACTGACCACATCGAAGCCGCAGTCGTCGGCGGCCTCGTCTTTCTCGCCCTCGCCGTCATCACCAAAGGCGGCATCGGCGGCGGCGACGTCAAGCTCATCGCCGCCCTCGGCATCTGGCTCGGCACGGACATGCTCATGACCGTCGTCATTGCCGGCATCGTCATGGGCGGCATCGCGGCTCTCCTGATGCTCGCCACGGGCAAGCGCAAAAAAGGAGATTTTTTCGCCTACGGCCCTTACTTCACGATAAGCGCCTTGGTGTTTACACTGCTTTAAGACAAAAAAAGAAGCACTCCCTCAGGGAAAGTGCTTCTTTTTTTATTGCCCGGAATCAGCGCACGCGCATTTCGCGGGCCTGTTCGCGCAGGCGGGCAATGCGGTCAGCCGTGTCCGGATGGGTGCTGAAGAGCTTCATGAGGGCCTTGCCCGTGCCTTCAAAGGGATTGACGATGTACATATTGGCCGTGGCCGGTCTGGCCTCCGGCAGAGGTGCCGAATGCGTCACGTAGTACTCGATTTTTTCGAGGGCATCCGCGAGGTAGTTCGGGTTGCCGCAGAGGGCGCCGCCGTCTTTATCGGCCTCGTACTCGCGCGAACGCGAAATGGCCATCTGGATGATGCTGGCCGCAAGCGGTGCAAGGAGCATCATGGCGACGGCAGCAATCGGATTGACATCGTCATCGTCGCTCGAACCACCAAAGAACATGAAGAACTGAGCGGCATAGGAAATGACCGTGGCCATCATCGAGGCGATGGTCGACGTCAGGATATCGCGGTTCTTGACATGGGAGAGCTCGTGGCTCAGAACGCCTGCAAGCTCATTGTAGTCGAGAACGCGCATGATGCCCGTGGTGACGGCGACGGCAGCGTGCTCAGGGCTGCGGCCCGTCGCAAAGGCGTTTGGCTCGTCCGCATCGATGATGCAGACTTTCGGCATCGGCAGATTGTCGCGCTGGGCGAGGCTTTCGATGAGGCCGTAGAGCTGCGGTGCCTGGTCGCGCGTGATTTCCTGCGCACCGCTCCATTTGAGGACGAGAGAATCGCTGCACCAATAGCTGAAGGCGTTCATGGCCAAAGCGAAGAACAGCATGACCGTCAGGCCCGTGCGGCCGCCCACGAGACCGCCAATCAGCATCATGATGACGGCCATGAGCACCATGAGCATCACGGTTTTGATATTATTCATATTCATGATAATCCCTCCTAAGGATATTTCAGGATATCTTTTACTTATTTTGCAGCTTCCCGGCGGCGGTTGATGAAATAGCCGAGGCCGAGTACCAGCAGCACAAATATGACTTTGATTTCGAAAGCATACGGGGCGAGGTAAGAGCCGAGAGCGGGGTCTTCCGTCATGAGCTCGCCGGCCGTCCAGCCGAGGATGCCGGCGCCAAGATAGATCAGGGCCGGTACCTTGAGCATGATCATGAGGAAAATCTGGGCGCCAAACAGTACGATGGGGATGGAAATCATCAGGCCGCAGATAATGAGGCTCCATTTGCCCTCCGGCACGGTGTTGGCAAGACCTGCAAGCGACAGGATGTTGTCGATGCTCATGATGAAGTCGGCAATGAGGATGGTGCGCACGGCCTCGCCAAACGATGTCGGCTTTTTGCCATTTTCCTCGATGCGCCCGTCGTTATGGTCTGTCACGAGCTTGATGGCAATGAAGACCAGGGCCGCGCCGCCCACAAATTCAATGTAAGGCGAGGCTAAAAGCCCCGTTGCAAAAAGCGTGCAGACAATGCGCACAAAGACGGCGCCGAGTCCGCCGACGATGATGGCCTTGCGGCGAAGATTTTGCGGCAGATTTTTGCAGGCCAGGGCAATCATGATGGCATTATCGCCTGACAGCAGCAAATCGAGGAGCAGGATGCCGGAAAGAGCGGCGAGCCACTCCGGCGAGAACATCCCTGCAAAGAAATTTTCCACTTATTTCACTTCCCAATCGTTCCCCAAATATTTTCCCATGCTTAAGATTTCTACAAGATATACGAAAAACCCTGCCCTAACGCCCTGATGCTTAGAAAAGCCAAGGGCAGATAGGGCAGGGTCTTGCTTGCTCGCGCCGGCCGTACCGGGATTTCTCCGTACTGACGATACTGGCCGTTCAGCTACTCCCCCTGTTGGAAGTTGAAGTATCTACGTATCTTGTATGCTCAATATAGCACAAATCCGTGCATTTCGCAATAGAAAAGTCAAAAAATCAGATATCGAGGTTGCGGACGAGTTTGGCGTTCTCCTCGATGAACTGGCGGCGCGGCTCAACCTTGTCGCCCATGAGGATGGTGAAGAGCTCATCGGCTTCTTCGGCATCTTCCATCTCGACGCGCAGCATCGTGCGGCCTTCAGGGTCCATCGTCGTCTCCCAGAGCTGTTCCGGATTCATCTCGCCGAGACCTTTGTAGCGCTGGACCGTCACGCCGTCACGGCCGACTTCGTCAAGCTTGCGCGAGAGTTCGTCATCGCTGTAGGTGTACCAATGCTTCTTGCCCTTGCGGATCTGATAGAGAGGCGGCTGGGCGATGTAGACATGGCCGTGCTCGATAAGAGGCTTCATGTAGCGGTAGAGGAAGGTCAGGAGCAGCGTGCGGATATGGGCGCCGTCGACATCGGCATCGGTCATGATGATGATCTTGCCGTAGCGGCGCTTCGAGAGGTCGAAATCCTCGCTGATGCCCGTGCCGAAGGCCGTGATCATCGTGCGGATCTCGGCGTTGGCGAAGATCTTGTCGAGACGTGCTTTCTCGACGTTGAGGATCTTGCCGCGCAGCGGCAGGATGGCCTGGAAGCGGCGGTCGCGGCCCTGCTTGGCCGAGCCGCCTGCGGAATCACCCTCGACGAGGTAGATTTCGGCCTGTTCCGGGTCCTTGACGGAGCAGTCGGCGAGTTTGCCCGGCAGGCTCGAGACCTCGAGGGCATTCTTGCGGCGCGTGAGTTCGCGGGCCTTGCGGGCGGCTTCACGCGCACGCGAAGCCATGATGGCCTTTTCGATGATGCGCTTCGTGATGACCGGATTTTCATCGAAATACTCGGAAAGACCTTCCGTGACAATCGAATCGACAATGCCGCGAACTTCGGAGTTGCCGAGTTTCGTCTTCGTCTGGCCTTCAAACTGCGGCTCGCGTATTTTGAGGCTGATGACGGCCGTCAGGCCCTCGCGTACATCATCGCCCGAGAGATTGGCGTCTTTGTCCTTCAGGATGCCGTTCTTGCGCGCAAAATCATTGGCCGCGCGCGTCAGGGCGAGCTTGAAGCCGGCGAGGTGCGTGCCGCCCTCTTCCGTGTTGATGTTGTTGACAAAGGAGTAGATATTCTCCTGATAGCTGTCATTGTACTGCATGGCAATCTCAACGACCGTATCATCCTTGACACCGTTGAAGTAAATCGGCTCCGGATTCAGCGTTTCCTTCTTGCGGTTGAGATGCTCGACAAACGAGCTGATGCCTCCGTCGAAGTGGAACGTCTCGCTGCGCACCGGCTCGACGCGTTCATCGTGCAGGCCGATCGTGATGCCGTGATTGAGGAACGAGAGCTCGCGCAGGCGATGGCGCAGCGTCTCATAGCTGTACGTCGTGACGGAGAAAATCTCCGGGTCCGGTACAAAATGAACGCGCGTGCCCGTCTTGTCCGTCGTGCCGATGACATGCAGCGGTTTCGTCGTCACGCCGCGCTGGAATTCGATTTCGTAAACTTTGCCCCCGCGCTTGACTTCGACTTCCATGCTCGTCGACAGGGCATTGACAACGGAGACACCGACACCATGCAGGCCGCCCGAGACCTTGTAGCCGTCGCCGCCGAACTTGCCGCCCGCATGCAGGACCGTCAAAACGACCTCAACAGCCGGTTTGCCGCTTTCATGCATGTCAACAGGGATACCGCGGCCGTTATCGACGACCGTGATGCTGTTGTCCTTATGAATGGTCACGTCAATATGGTCGCAGTAGCCGGCCAGGGCCTCATCGATGGAGTTGTCGACGACCTCATAAACGAGATGATGCAGGCCGCGCTCACTCGTGCTGCCGATGTACATGCCCGGACGCATGCGGACAGCCTCGAGGCCCTCGAGAATCTGGATCTGTTCGGCACCATAATCCGCCTTGACCGCCGTGACTTCTGCACTCGACTCATCCGTATGAATTTCGACGCCCGTCGTATCGAGGTCTTTATCCGTAAGATCTTCCTGCGGTTCCGGTGCAGTCTCCGGCTGATCATCCGGCGTCAACGTCAGGTCGATGGATTTCTTATCGTTATCGTTTGCCATAAAAACTCCTACGCTCCATTCTTTTAGTCATTATCGAGATCATAAACCATCTGTGCGCGCTTTTTCAAAGCCGTGCTTGACAGCACAGACAGATAGACTTTATCCTTTGTCACTACAACCGATTTGATGAGATCCTTCTCTTCATTCGTCCGGACGACGCGCCCTTCCTTCTGGCACCGCTGCAGATAATGCTGGTTGTCCGGAACGTCCTTGATGAAAAATCCCATGTAATCATAAATCGCTATGACGTCTCTCGTCAGTACGGAAACACCATTGCCGAGATGCAGGAACATAGCCTCTCATCCTTTCTCACTTTCTCACCAAATCTAGAATCTAGCCAATCTCATCAATCTTGTATTTATTCATCCTGTGTCTTTTTCTTTTTCCCATACTGGCGCTTTTCTGCATGGCGCAGCGGGATTGCCTCGTAGCGCTTCGGCAGCTTAAAATCCGGCGGCCAGTACAGGCTGAAGCGGAGTTCATAAAAAGCGCGCTTGATGGCTTCTTCCGTCAGCTGCTCCGGAGGCAGGCAGCGGTATAGCATCACCAGGGTCTTGGCCTCCATGCTCGTATGATCCAGGATGGAAACTTTCGCTGCCTGCATCTGCACCATGGCGGCCCTTTGCTCATTCAAAAGCTTCGGGGTACACTCGGGGACATATTCCGAGACTTCCTTGCAGCGTGCCCAGGGAATGTCCCGCAAAACGGCGCGGATGCGTGCCCGCACGTCTTCCAGCTTTTTGCTTACGCAGCGATGGCAGATGACCTCTTCCGGCGGGCAGAGACTGCCGCAGGACCTGCAGGGATGCCAGCCATTTTTCTTCCGGAGCTTTTCCAGCTGCCGGTTCTTGCGGTAAAGTTCGCGGATTTTCAGGGCGAGCTCTTCATCCTCAAGCTTTGCGCCGAGCTTTTCTGCCTGCTGCAAATCCTGCTTTCCAAGAGGCATCTTCGCTCTTTCCCGCGCCCAATTCATTTCCTGCGCATTATGCGTATTAGGCGTATTCGATGCAGACGGAACACCTTTTTCCCCGGCCTGCTCGACAGCTTTTCCCGAATCCGCCTTGGCCGCATAGTCCTTCCAGCGCCAGGAGCCGTTGAACTGGATATCCTTGATCATCTCGGCACCGGCATAATTATTGACTTGCTGCACAATCTGCGGCATGCGGTAGCGCGTCTCATTGGCCCAGGCAGGATCATAGCAAGATACATAAAGAGACTTTTTATCGATGGCCACAGCCTTGACATTATGCGCATATGTCTCGCCCACAATATCGGCCCAATGCCAAAGAACCCAGTGCTGGTAGTACTCTCTTTCCTGCTTCGGACCGAGCTCATGTATGGCCTTTGGGATGATACTGACGGCTTTTTCAAGCCCCGGTGTACGTTTCGCCATGATCTCCACCTCCAAGACCGGCTGGCATTTCAGCGCGTGATACGGCCATTCTTGACCTGATAATACCGGCCCAGCCCCTCTGCAGGGAAATAAGCGGCATCGGTCGCTGTGATCAGGGTCTGGATATGCTCGCGGCGAATAAAGGCCAAAAGCTGCTGCCTTCTCCTGACATCGAGTTCACTCATGACATCATCGAGCAGCAGGATGGGATATTCCCCCGTCTCAGAACGAAGGAATTCCAGCTCAGCCAGCTTCAGGGAAAGGACGCCCGTGCGCTGCTGTCCCTGTGAGCCAAAGGTGCGCAGATTGATGCCGTTGACCGTCAGCACGAGGTCATCGTGATGAGGTCCGTAGCTTGTGGAACCACGCAGGATATCCGTCTCCCGTGATTGCTTCAGCATTTCATTATACCATGAAGTAAATGACTTTGTCATGTTTTCACTTTTACCGTCTTTTGCTCCATATGCTTCATCCAGCCCGTGAATTTCGTACGTGACCGTCAGATTCTCCTGGTCGCTTGAAATGCGCCGCTGCATGAGATTGGCCAGCATGTTGAGCTTGCGGACAGCCTCGAGACGCTTGGCAATAATCTTAGACGCACTCTTTACGAGCTGTGCGTCCCATAATTCCAGCAGCGAGGCATCGCCCCGGCGTTCACGGATGCGCTTCAGAAGGGAATTTCTCTGGCTGATGATGCGGTTGAATTCGACGAGCTCATGATAATAGGGAGGACTGGCCTGGGAAATCTCGCCATCGAGGAAACGGCGGCGTCCGGCCGGAGCCCCTTTGATGAGGAAGAGGTCTTCAGGGGAGAACAAGACGCTGTTGATGCTGCCAATGAGCTCTTTCAGATGAATGGGGTGTTCGTTCAAAAGAATCCTGCGCCTTTTATTGCGGCTGAACTGGAATTCCAGATGATTTTCTACGCCGCGCCGGTCAAAATCCAGCAGGATGCTTCCTTGTTCCTCGTGCCAGCGAATGAGCTCCGCATCCTGATGCGTGCGGTGAGAGCGTCCCAGCGATGCATAGTAGATGGCTTCGATGATATTCGTCTTGCCCTGAGCATTCGGTCCCAGAAAAATATTGATGCCTGGCTGCAAGGCCAGGTCAAGCTCATTATAGTTCCGATAATTTCTGAGCTTAAGAAAACGAACATACATTCATTTTTATCCTTTCTTGTGGATAACCTTCCAGGCGCCGAGACCCTCGATCTCGATGACATCCCCGTCATGGAGCTTGCGGCGGCGGGCGGATTCTACCTCGCCATTGCGCTTGATGCGGCGTTCAGCCAGCAAAGGTTTGACCTCTCCGCCGGAAGCAAGTACGCCGGCCCATTTGAGAAACTGGTCAAGCTGAATCTCTTCGGTGTCGATGGCGATTTCTTCAATATTCATACTGTATTTCCTTTCCAAAATGCAAAAATGTGTATAAGCAAGCCCCGGCAGAAAAACCGCCGGAGCTGGAAAAAAACAAAATTAATGGTTTGTGCGGACAGGCGTAACGATGTAGATGAAACTGTCGTTTTCCGCTTCCTGGATAGAAGCAGGGGAGAGCGGCTGATTCAGGGCGATGCGGCAGGTCTTGCTGTCAATGTTTTTGAGTACGTCCATGATGTACTGGGCATTGAAGGCAATGGTGATGCCTGGTCCGTCAATCTCTGCCGGAATGTATTCTTCTGCATTGCCGATTTCCGGATTATTCGAGGTGATGTGAATCTGATTGTCGGCAAAGTCGAGTTTGATGATGTTGTAAACGCCGACTCTCGAGATCAGGGAAATGCGGTCAACAGCAGCTGTAAATGCCGCCGTGTCAACGCTGACATGGGTAGCGAACTCCGGCGGAATGACGCCCTTGTAGTTTGGGAACTGGCCTTCAATCAGGCGTGAAGTCATGTAGAGATTGTCAAAGGAGAAGCTGATCTGGTTGTATGAGCAGGAAATATTGACATCCGTCGGGATGTCGGAAACCATGTTATGCAGGAGTTCCTGCAGGATGCGCGAGGGGATGATGACCTTGATGTTGCCGATGCTCTGGTCGAAGGTCTCGGATTTTACCGAGAGACGGTGGGTGTTCGTGGCTGCCATCGTGACTTTGTTTTCGGTAACTTCGAGGGAACAGCCCGTGAAGACAGGACGGGAGTTGTCATCGCTGCAGGCAAAGACCGTTTTCTTAATGAGGTCGCGCAGGATATTGTCCTTGATGGCAAAAGTCAGGTCGGAGTCAAAGGGCTTGATGACAGGAAATTCGGCTGCATTCATGGAAAGCAGGGTGAATTTTGCCATGTTGGACTGAATGTGTACGATGTTTTCCTCTTCACCGATGGCCAGGCTGACTTTTTCTCCCGGGAGTTTGCGAACGACTTCCTGGAAATAACGTCCTGCGGTGGTCAGTTCTCCAGGTTCTTCGATCTCGGCTTCGATGCGGGCAACAAGGCCGATTTCATAATTTGTGGCTTGGAGTTCTAAGGTATTGTTTTCTGCTTTGAGGTAAATACCGGAAAGGATGGGGGTCTGTGGTTTGCTGGCCACGGCTCTTGTTACGATTTGCAGGGCATTGACAAGTTCGTTTCTGTTGCATGTGATTTTCATGTTGAATGGGCCTTCTCTCTTTTTTTATAATATAACTAAAATATTTATATAAATAGCCGACGTAGTAGTAGGCCGTGTGGAAAAGTGGATAAGTCCTGTGAAGCCGTCTGCTTCATCACAGGAAGCTGTGGACAAGTTGTTCATAACAATAGGGGAGGTTATCCACAGTATCCACGGTGATAAACTCCCCTATACGTTATCCACAATGTATTGACAGGCAATCCAAAGGCTTTTCCACATGGTTATCCACGGCGGATTGTGGGCATGTTTACATCTTCTGGATGCTGTCGATGAGGTCTTTGATGATCTTATGAAGCTTGGCGTTTGTCTCCCGCTCATTGGCAATCTTGTCATAAGCGTGCAGGACAGTTGTATGGTCGCGTCCGCCAAAGAAATTGCCAATCTGCGGCAGCGATGTGTCGGTCAGCTCGCGGCAGAGATACATCGCAATCTGGCGCGGGAACGCAATGCTGCGCGTGCGTTTCTTGGAATGCAGGTCTTCGATGCGGATTTTAAAGTAGGAAGCAACGATTTCCTGAATGACCTCGAGCGTGACTTCTTTTTTATGGCTGTTTGGGAAAACATCCTTGAGTGCTTCCGCGACGACGTCGGTCGTTACCGGCTTCTTGATGAGGGAGGCATAGGCGACAACGCGGGTCAGAGCGCCTTCGAGCTCACGGATGTTGCTGTCGATGCGGTTGGCAATGAACATCAGGACATCGTTTGGCACATCCACGTGGTCTAAGAGAGCCTTGTTTTTGAGGATGGCGATACGTGTCTCAAGGTCCGGGGCCTGGATATCCGTGATGAGGCCGCCTTCAAAGCGGGAACGCAGGCGGTCCTCCAGTTTCTGAACCTCGCGCGGCGGTCGGTCGGATGACAGGATGATCTGTTTATCCGCAACGTGCAGGGCATTAAAGGTATTGAAGAATTCTTCCTGCGTACTCTGTTTGCCCGACAAAAACTGGATATCATCGACCATCAGAACATCGATGGTACGGTACTTCTGGCGGAAGAGTTCGGCCTTGCCCTCCTGGATGGCGCGGATGATCTCGTTCGTGAATTGTTCGCTTGAGACGTAGAGAACGCGCATTTCGGGGTGATTCTGCAGAACGCGGTTGCCGATGGCGTGCATCAGATGCGTCTTGCCGAGGCCAACGCCGCCGTACATGAAGAACGGGTTGTACACTTTGCCCGGTGATTCTGCAACGGCCATGGCTGCGGCATGAGCAAAGCGGTTGGAACTGCCCGTGACAAAGGTTTCAAAGGTATACTTCGGGTTCAGCGAAGAACGGTCGCCGGGGGCGACGATATGCATGTCGCCGCTGTCGACCGTCGCGGACGGCTGCTCCTGGAAAAGCGATCCCTGATTGGGATTTTCTTTTTTGTGACTGCCGGTATGCGTACCCTGCGCGCCGGCTGCTGCTTCTTTTTTGTCTGTGTCGGGAGCTGGTGCCGGTTCCGGAGGGGCTGCGGGCGGCTGAATCTTAAAATCCACGCGGTGTTTGCTGCCAAGTACGGCACTGACGGCATCTTCGAGGATCGTGAGGTAGTGACTGGTGATCCAGTCTTTGACGAGATCGTTCTGTACGCTGAGGACGAATTCCGTGTCGGTCAGGGAGAGCGGCTTGACCGAAGCGAACCACTTGAAGGCTGACTCGGCGAGAGTTTCCTTCATTTTTGTGAGGATCTGCTCCCAGACAGCTTGAAGCTGTATCTGCTCCATGAAAAAAATCCTTTCCTGCTATAAGAATATGTAGAAACTTTTTCCACAGGTGCATAATTTTATCCACATTTTTATCCACAGCTGTGGATAACTACAGAGATTCCCTGGGATAGAGGCGGGAAGTGTGGACGGAATCTTATCTTTACGAGCCTTGCCTCGCAGGGCACCAATGGGGTTTTCCGCACAATAATCAACAATATCTTATCAAATGTGGGGAGACTTATCAACAGTTTTTCTGTGGGCAAAGCGGGATAAGGCCGAAAATATCCACAGGGCAGATGGAAAAAGACAAGGGAAAATCCTTGACAGGCCGCGAGTCCGTAGTCTATAATTTGACATAGTTAAAATTCTGATACTATGCTTCTATACAGCCAATTAGTCTCAGAAAATAAGCGAAGGAGGTGTTACATAGTATGAAACAGACTTTCCAGCCGAACAACCATTGGAGAAAGAAGACCCATGGCTTCCGTGAGCGCATGAAGACGAAGGGCGGCCGTCTCGTTCTGAAGAGAAGACGCCAGCGCGGCAGAAAGAAGCTTTCGGCATAAATCGGATGAGGTCACTTCGGTGGCCTTTTTTGCTTATGTGTTACTTGTGTTATTTTTCAGTTGATTTTTGGGGAAATGCGAATGCTTACCTTACCGAGAAGACGGATCATCAAACGGCGCAGTGATTTCCAGCGTGTGTACCGTACAGGACGCTCTTTTGCGAATCGGTATTTTGTGCTGTATGTCTTTCCGTCTGCTTCCGTGCGCGGCCGCGTCGGCTTTGCTGCGGGCAAGAAACTCGGCTGCGCCGTTGTGCGCAACCGCGTCAAACGCCTGCTGCGTGAGGCTTACCGCCTGCATCAGGACCGCATTCGGGAAGATGCTGCGCTGCTGTTCGTCGGCCGCAAGGCCATGACCACGGCCAAACTTCCTGAGGTGGAGAAGGCTCTTCTGCGCTTGGGCGAGAAGTCCGGCATCTTTCAGGATGCCAGGGTTTTTCCGGCCATGGAAGATTTGATGAAACATGCGGCTCCTGCCGGAAGAGCGCACGGAAAAAACGGTACGAAGCGAAAGAGGTCTTGAGTTTGAAGACGGTATTCCTTTTGTTGGTGCGATTTTATCGTGGATTCATTTCGCCAATGTTCCCGCCTTCCTGCCGCTATGTCCCGACGTGTTCGGAATATGCCCTTGAAGCGATCGAACGATACGGAGCCCGGCGTGGGGGCTGGCTGGCCCTCAAGCGCATCCTGCGCTGCCATCCTTTCCATAAGGGCGGCTATGATCCTGTACCGTAATGCCCGTTTTGGGTAATTCACTGCGATAACTGTTATTTTTATAAGATTAGGATGTGATACATTGGG
This sequence comes from Mitsuokella apri, assembly GCF_051886055.1. Classification (NCBI taxonomy): domain Bacteria; kingdom Bacillati; phylum Bacillota; class Negativicutes; order Selenomonadales; family Selenomonadaceae; genus Mitsuokella; species Mitsuokella apri. The sequence continues at coordinate 26,077 of NZ_JBJEXT010000051.1, forward strand.
TTTCTTTGGAACAATATTCGAACCGATCGAGAATCTCCTGCATGTTGTCCTGCAGGCACTCTATAATGTTACGGATGTAGCTGGTTTTGGCAGCTACGGCGTGGCGATTATTCTCCTGACAATCCTCATCAAGATGATTCTGTACCCGCTGACAGTCAAGCAGGTCAAGTCGATGAAGGCCATGCAGGAGCTCTCTCCGAAGATGAAAAAGATTCAGGAGAAGTATAAGGATAACCCGCAGCTCATGCAGCAGAAAGTCGGCGCACTTTACAAAGAAGCCGGTGTCAATCCGCTCGCAGGCTGCCTGCCCCTGCTCGTGCAGATGCCAATTCTCATGGGCATGTACTACGCGCTGTATAATTTCACGTATCCGACGCCGGAATCCGCTGCTTTCCTTTGGCTGCCGACGATGTCGGAACCGGATCCGTACTACATTCTGCCGGTCCTGTCGGCTTTGACGACGTTCCTGCAGCAGAAACAGACGACGACGGAAATGAATCAGCAGATGAAGATCATGATGACGGTCATGCCGCTCTTCATCGGCTGGATCAGCTTGAATTTCCCATCCGGCCTTGTACTTTACTGGGTCACGATGAACATTGTCCAGATTACGCAGCAGTGGTGGATGTATCGTCATGATGACAAGAAAAAGGAGGCTGCCTGATATGGCAGAAACCATGGAGTGGACAGGCCGGACGGTCGAAGCAGCTCTTGAGGCAGCGGCCGCCGAGCTCGGCTGTGCGGCTTCGAGCCTCGAGTATACGGTACTCGAGCAGCCTTCGCGCGGTTTTCTGGGAATTATTGGCCGCAGACCGGCCCGCATTCGCGTTCGTCAGGAAGAGGAGCAGGCTCCTGCCGTACAGGACCCTGTTCTCGATATGACGGAACTTGAGACGCGCCTTGAAGAGGAAGTGGAAGAGACGGAAAAAGACTCTTCTTCTTCGGCAAAGGATGAGCATAGCGGGAAAACAGCAACGGTCAGCAGCAAAGAAGCTTCCCCATCCCTTGAGGAACAGGAAGCACGCGCAAAGGCGTTTCTGGAACAGGTTTTTGCTGCCATGAAGATTCCCGTGAGCCTGCAGCGTTCAGAGCACGAAGAGGGTGTGCTTTTCCAGCTGGAAGGCGAGAATCTCGGCATCCTCATCGGCAAGCATGGACAGACGCTCGATGCCCTGCAGTATCTGACGAATCTCTCTGCAAACCGCGGGGCTTCGGGAGAACGGCTGCACGTCCTGCTCGATGTTGAGGGATATCGTGCGCGCCGCGAGGAGACACTTTCCCGCCTTGCCGGTCACTTAGCCGAGAAGGCCTGCCGCATTGGGCAGGAAGTTCATTTGGAACCGATGAACCGTCATGAGCGCAAGATTATCCATATGGCTTTGCAGGACAGCCGCAAAGTGACGACTTACAGCGCCGGCGATGAGCCGCACCGCTATGTCGTCATTGTGCCGCGCCGGCGCCGTTACCGGGATCATGAAGACAGTTGATGTCTTTGTTCCCATTTGGACAGCATATAAAGAGAGCTGTGAAAGGGCTTTCTCCTTCTGGGAGCAGGCCCTTTTTGTTTATCGTGAAATAGAACAAGGAAAGAATCAGGAAAAGAAAGGAAGGTAAATATGCAGCAGGGAGATACGATCAGCGCGATTGCTACGCCGCAGGGCGAAGGCGGCATCGGCATTGTCCGCATCAGCGGCGAACACGCGCTAAAGACTGCGGGCAAAGTCTTTCGTGCCGTAAATGGCAAGCCCCTGGTCCAGGCCGGCAGCCACCATGCAGTCTATGGGCATATTGTGGATGAAAACGGGCAGGTTGTCGATGAAGCACTGGCCCTTGTCATGCTGGCCCCGCATTCTTATACGGTAGAAGATGTGGTAGAACTGCAGTGCCACGGCGGGCTCATGACGCTGCGCAAGACTCTGGAACTGACGTGGAAAGCCGGGGCAAGGCCGGCGGAGCGCGGTGAATTCACCAAGCGGGCCTTCCTCAACGGACGCCTTGACCTCTCGGAAGCACAGGCCGTCATGGATATCATCAAGGCCCGGACGGAAACATCGCTGGCTATGGCCGCAGGTCATCTGACAGGGCATTTCTCCAGGCAGATTCAGAGCATGCGCCACGATATCCTCGGCATGATCGCGCATATCGAAGCGGCCATTGATTTTCCGGAAGAAGAAGTCGATGATGTGCTGACGTACGATATCCAGAAAAATGTGGTTGAAATACGCAACAAAATTGCCAAACTCCTGAAGACCGCTCATGCCGGCCGCATTCTTCGCGATGGTCTGCTGACGGCCATCATCGGCAAACCGAATGTCGGCAAGTCGAGCCTGCTCAATTCCTTACTCAGGGAGGAACGGGCCATTGTCACGGAGATTCCGGGGACGACGCGCGATTCCATTGAAGAATACGCGAACGTGGGCGGCATTCCTCTGCGCATCATTGATACGGCCGGCATCCGCGCGACGGATGATGTCGTCGAGCGCATCGGCGTAGAAAAGGCCCGCTCCTATGTCAAAGAAGCTGCCCTGATTCTGGCCCTTTTTGACGGCTCGCGGCCGCTCGATGCTGAGGATGAGGAAATCCTCAAGCTCGTCAAAGGACGCGACGCCATCCTGCTGCTCAATAAGGATGACCTCGCGCCGGTCGTCACGCCCGAGATTCTGCATGAACGCGTCAAGAAGACGGTGCCGGTCATCACGATTTCGACGCGCACACAGGATGGACTCGATGCTTTGACGGCTGAAATCACGAAACAGGTTTATGCCGGCACACAGGCCGGTGAAGAAGGCTCTTTTGTCACGGATGCCCGTCAGGCCGAAATCCTGCGTCAGGCCGACGAACATCTCGAAGCCTCGATCCGCACGATTGAAGCCGATATGGGCCTTGACTTCATCTCGATTGACCTGCGCTCTGCCTGGGAAAAACTCGGTGAACTCACAGGCGAGACGGTCGGTGAGGATATCATCAATGAGATCTTCAGCAAGTTCTGCATTGGCAAGTAACACTGCTTTGTTTCCTATATAATATAAGGAGGATTTTCGTTGTTTACCGCTGGAAAATACGATGTCATCGTCATTGGTGCCGGTCATGCCGGTGTCGAGGCAGCTCTCGCGGCTGCCCGTATCGGTTGCCAGACTCTTTTGGCGACGCTCTCTATGGATAATATTGCCCTGATGCCCTGCAATCCGTCTGTCGGCGGCCCCGGCAAGGGACATCTTGTGCGCGAACTCGATGCTCTTGGCGGCGAGATGGGCGTCAACGCCGATAAGACCTGCATCCAGTTCCGCATGCTCAATACCGGCAAGGGGCCGGCTGTCCACGCTTTGCGTGCACAGGCCGACAAAAAGCTCTATCAGTTTACGATGAAAGAGACCTGCGAAAATACGGAAAATCTCGACGTCAAGCAGATCCTCATCACGGATCTCCTGCTGACGGAGGACAAGAAAGCTGTGCGCGGCGTGGTTGTCGAGACGGGCGAGGTTTATCTGGCTCCGGCCATCATCATGGCGACGGGGACGTACCTCAAGGGACGTATTATCGTCGGTGAGCATACGTACAGCGGCGGCCCGAACGGGCAGCGCCCGGCGATGAAATTTTCGGATTCGCTGCGCGAGGCGGGCATTCGCCTCATGCGCTTCAAGACGGGCACGCCGGCCCGCGTCGACGGCCGCACGCTCGATTACGATAAGATGCAGATTCAGCCGGGCGATGAGGAGGCGCGCAATTTCTCCTTCATGAGCGATGAAACGACGCGCGAGCAGGTGCCGTGCTGGCTGACGTACACGAATGAAAGAACGCACAAAATTCTGCGCGACAATATGGACCGCGCGCCGATGGCCAACGGCATTATCGAGGGCATTGGCCCGCGCTACTGCCCTTCCATCGAGACAAAAATCCTGCGCTTCCCGGATAAGGACCGCCACCAGCTCTTCCTTGAGCCGGAGGGACTCCATACGAATGAGGTCTATGTGCAGGGCATGAGCACGAGCATGCCGATGGATGTGCAGCTGGCCTTTTTGAAGACGATTCCGGGCCTTGAACACGCGCATGTCATGCGCGCCGGCTATGCCATCGAATACGACTGCATCGACCCGACTCAGCTTAAGGCCACACTGGAATTCAAGGACATCAAGGGCTTTTTCTCGGCGGGTCAGGCCAACGGCACCTCGGGCTATGAAGAGGCCGCGGCACAGGGCATTATCGCGGGCATCAACGCAGCGATGTTTATCAAGGGAGAAGAGCCTCTGATTCTCAAGCGTTCGGATGCTTATATCGGCGTGCTCATCGACGACCTCGTGACGAAGGGGACGAATGAGCCGTACCGCATCATGACGAGCCGTGCCGAATACCGCCTGCTGCTGCGTCAGGATAATGCCGACCTCAGGCTCACGCCGTATGGCCGCCGCGTTGGGCTCGTCAAGGATGACCGCTGGGCGCGCTTCACGAAAAAACGCGAGGCGATTGCTACGGCAATGAAGGCATTAAAGGAAACGACAATCAATCCCAGTAAGGAGACGAACGAAAAACTGCAGGCCGCGGGCATTGATGCCATTAAGAGTGCACAGCCTCTCGCGGACCTTCTGCGCCGTCCGTCCATGAGTTATGAAAAACTGCGCCGTGCTTATCCGGAACTTCCCAAACTTCAAAAGGAAGTTCGCCAGCAGGTCGAAACGAGCATCATGTACGAAGGCTACATCAAAAAGCAGCTTGAGCAGGTCGCTCACATGGAAAAGCTCGAGGCCAAGCTGCTGCCTGAGAATATCGATTACAGCGAAGTGCCGAGCCTGCGCGATGAGGCTCGCGAAAAACTCATGAAGATTCGTCCGCGTTCTGTCGGTCAGGCCGGACGCATCAGCGGCGTTTCGCCGGCCGATGTCTCCGTTTTGCTCGTCTGGCTGGAACAGCAGAAACGGCTGCAGAGTCAGGCAGATGATGTGGAAAAGTAAGGAGTGAGCACATGTTTCAGGAAGAAATGAAAAAGGCCGCGGCAGGCTACGGCCTGACCCTCAGCGAAGAGCAGCTCCGGCAGTTCACGCGTTATTATGAACTGCTCATCGAGTGGAATGAGAAAATGAATCTCACAGCCATCACGGAAGAGCATGAGGTCGCGGTCAAGCATATGGTGGATTCCCTTACGGCCTATGATACATCCCTTTTTCAGGATGGAGTTTCGGTTATCGATGTTGGCACCGGTGCGGGCTTTCCGGGGCTGCCGCTCAAGATTTTCTGCCCCGGTATTAAACTGACGCTCATGGATTCTCTCAATAAACGCGTGAAATTCCTGCAGACGGTCGTCACGGAACTCGGTCTGCAGAATGTCGAATGTGTTCATGCGAGGGCAGAGGAGGGCGCGCGCAATCAAAAATACCGTGAGCAGTTTGATATTGCCGTCTCGCGGGCCGTGGCAAGACTGCCGATTCTCTGTGAGTACTGCCTGCCGTTTATCAAAAAAGGCGGTCATTTCCTCGCACTCAAAGGTCGGGCCTATGCCGAAGAAGCGGAAGAAGCAAAAAAGGCCATCAAGGTCATGGGCGGCAGCCATACCGAGGTACGTGAGGTCCATCTGCCGGACCTCGAGGATAAACGGGCCATCATCATCGTGACGAAGACGATGCCGACGCCCAAGGCCTACCCGCGCAAGGCAGGGACACCGGCGAAAAATCCACTTTGAGATTTTGAAGCAGAAAATGTTTCACGTGAAACATTGATAGGTGAATTTTAAGGAGACGAAGCCGCTAGAACAGCTTCGTCTCTTTTGGTACGGGAGCGTAGAAGTGAAACTTTCTTATTTGATAGATAAATCTTTGGCTGGCAGAGAGCTCCGGCTGCTCGCTTTAGGACCATGGGGCTTTTCGGAGAAATTGTGGAAACGCATTAAATGGAACGGCAGGATTCTCGTAAATGGCAGGGAGCATCATGACGCCCGCCTAAGAGTCAAGACTGGGGACCGGGTCGAATTGATCTGGCAGGAAAAGACGAATGTCATTCCCGTGCAGTTGCCTCTCGATATATTATATGAAGATGATATGCTGCTCGTCGTCAATAAGCCGGCAAATATGCTGATTCATCCAACGTACGGCAGTTCACGCGATACCCTCGTTCATGCGGTAGCCGGTTATTTGGCCCGCAAAGGGGAACAGGCCGGCGTTCATCCTCTTTACCGTTTGGACCGCGATACGACGGGCGTCGTCGTCATCGCGAAGTCGGCCAAGGTCCAGTACGAGATGACGCGCCGCCACGACCAACTTTCCCGTGAATATCTCGCCATCATAGAGGGGCACCTTGCCAATAAAAAGGGAAGGCTCACAGAGCCCATCGGTCCGGACCCTGCGCATAAGAATTGCTGGATGGTGCGCCGCGATGGCAGGTCTGCGGTCACGGAATATGAAGTCGTAAAAGAAGGACCGAACTGCTCCCTGCTCAAAATCCATCTATTGACAGGCCGGACACATCAGATCCGTGTTCATTTTTCCTCCATCGGGCATCCCCTGATTGGGGACAGGCTCTACGGCAGGACCTGTCAACTGCTTGCCCGTCAGGCCCTACATGCCCAGTGCATTTCCTTTGCTCATCCGCATGACGGCCGTAAGATCATTTGTCAGGCTCCTGTCCCCGACGATATGCAGCAGTTCATGCAGTCTTGTTTCACGTGAAACATTTTTAGCGCCATAAACTAAAACAGGGATGTTTCACGTGAAACATCCCTGTTTGCTATTCGCCAAGTACATCTGCCATGGCTTTCTGCGTGATTTCCATGGCTGTGGTCAGTTCAGCTTTTGTGATATTCAGCGGCGGATTGAAGTAAAGGATATCGCCGAGCGGGCGCAGGACTAGCCCGTAGGAGAGGGCCTTTTTATAAATGGCGTAGCCGAGACGCTTTTTCGGGTCAAAAGGTTCTTTTGTCAATGGGTCCCTGACGAGTTCGAGGGCATGGATCAGGCCGATATGGCGGATTTCTCCGACATGAGGATGGCCTCCAAATGCATGCTGCATTTCCTGCGTGAGCCAGACGGCGTTTTCGTGTGCGGTCTCGAGGATGTGCTGCTCGCGAAATATTTTCTGCACGGCAAGGGCTGCCGCGCAGCCGAGCGGGTTGCCGGCATACGTATGGCTGTGCAGGAAAGCGCGGCCTTGCCCGTAGTCGGCGT
>NZ_JBJEXT010000052.1:0-32853 GCF_051886055.1 Mitsuokella apri
CGCGAGGGAGGCTATGCGATTTTATTTTGCTTCAAAAGTTGTAAAGTGCTGTTACCATAATATATTGATTGTAAACATATGAGAATTGACTTTGTCTATTTCTTCATTCGATTGCAGCCGCCCGTGAGGGAATGTGTCAATCATTCCGCATTGTCAATACGAGGCATCTTGTAGACATGACATTTCTACGTTTCATTATTTCGGAACCAGTTAAAATCCGTTCTTCGGCACCACTAGGAATTACACGGCTTCGCGGGGGTCCTGCGGGGCCTTTTTTGTTATTTTGACTTTCCTTTTTTAATTATTCCCTTCTATAAAAGTCAAAAAGAAAACAAAGACAAATCAAATTCCTACTGCTTGAAAAAACTGGATAAATCGCTCCGAAATATTTGACAAATACGTTAAAACATGATATCCTAATTATAGTTTTCATAAAGTGCTCTGAAAAGAAGCTGGCAGACGAAATAGATTGCTGGCTTCTTTTCTTTTGCCGAAGGGGACTGCCGTCCGGCCTCGGTGTGCGACGCGAAGAAATGGATTGACAAGCAAGAACAATTCAGTTTTGGGCACAAAAATCCCCGCAGCATGGCGGGGCTTCTTGTATTTAAGTTAATGCAAGTTCTTCTGAATGAGCTCTGCGTATTTTGTCTGATCAGCTTCGGGGATATCGAGCATATCCATAGCGGCTTCCATGCTAAGACTGCCTTTTCGCATTAAGGTTTGGATATTTCTAAGCATGGTCTTTTTCCGCTCATCTTCCCGTGCCGAGGCAAGTTCGGAGCGGCGGTCCATGATGGCCATTTCGCGGTTGATGTAGCGGCGGCGCTCTTCTTTGTCGCTCAAAAAGACCTGCGTCGCGTCCATCGCATCTTTGATTTTTTCGTCTTTCATCGCCAGTTCCCTCCGTTCTTCTTTCGTCAGCTGGTTGGCAAAATACGCGAGCCAGCGTTCCATCTTCGTCAGCTGGCCAATCGGCTTTTTCGGTGCCTCGGCGTATTTCGGGATTTCGAGAAAATGCAGCTCGAGGTCTTGATTCAGCCGCAGGCTGTTGACTTCATCGTAGAGGATGAAGCGCGAGTGCGGCTTTGCATGGTGAAACACGGAAAAGCCGAGGATGTTAATCGTAATCGCCGGCCGCAGGTCCTGATACTTTTTGCCGGCCGGCAGGGACATCAGGTACATCTGCGCCCAGTAGTAAAGCGTGCGGCGCTGGATGTTCTTCTCGTTGACGACCTGCACTTCGACGTCGACCTGCTCGCCCGTATCGAGTTCGCAGGCCACATCGAGACGCGTCAGCTTGTCGTCCTCATGTTCGGGTGTTTTCTCCGTCTGGTCAAAACGGATGTCGGCAATGGCATGGCCGAGCGACTGCTGCAGCACGGCGTTCAAAAAGTCAATCGTGATCTGCTTGCGCTCCTCTTTACCAAAAATGAACTTGAAGAGGACGTCGTTCATCGGGTTGTAATGGTCGGCATCGAGCTGCCGCGAAAGCTCTTCTTCTCGTGTCAAGGCAAGCACCCCTTTTTGCTTTCATTATACCATAGAGAATGCGGAAAAGTCAGCTTTTGCCTATGGGGAAGTTACCTTGTGTCCATACTTTGGGAATCAGGTAGTCAACTGATGAGGAAAATTCATGCATTAAATACTGACCGTTGGAGTGGCGAAAAATCTTAATACTATCGCCATGAATCCTGTCAAATATAGCAGAACTGAATGCATGCAGGGACTGCAAAGGGATAAAGCTTTAATTGACAGATAGCTGAAATTTTGGTTAAATAAAGTTAGAGAGCAGAAATACAAGACAACATAAGTCTTAGAGCCATCTCGCAGCACCGTTATCTGCCGTACAGGCAGTTTAGAAAAATTAAGCGCGTCAAGAAATATGCGGTATATAGTTATCTGCCGCACAGGCAGCTTAAAAATGGCACGAAAAATTTTTGTAATTGCATAGACATGAACCATAAAAGACCTTGAACTTTTGTGTTTCATGTCTTTTTATTTGGCATAGGTCAATATGGGAGAGAAATAGCATGACAGAAGACATCACAATTCGCATGGCACAGTCAGACGATGCCGAATCTTTAGCGAGAATCTATCAATACTACGTAGAGCACACAGCCATCACCTTCGAATACGAAGCGCCGAACGCGGCGGAGATGAACGCGCGCCGCGAGAAGATTCTCGCTCATTATCCGTATCTCGTCGCAGAAAAGGACGGCAGAGTCCTCGGATATGCGTATGCGCACGAATTTTACGGCCGCGCGGCGTACGGCTGGTCGGTCGAGTCGAGCATTTATGTCGACAAAGATGCACGCAAGCTTGGGATCGGGCGCAGGCTTTATGATGCTTTGGAAGCAGCTTTGCGCAAGATGGGAATTCTCAACATTAATGCGTGCATTGCGGTGCCGCGGACGGACGATGACCCGTATCTGACAAATGGCAGCGTCGCGTTTCATAAGAGGCTTGGTTACGAAATGGTCGGCACGTTTCACCAGAGCGGCTATAAATTTGGCCGGTGGTACGATGTCGCATGGATGGAGAAGATACTTGGCGAGCATCCGGAGAAGCCGGCACCTGTTAAAGATTTTGACAGATTTTAGGCTATGCGTCTTTAGCATTGAGCGGCTGTGGGAATTGTGTCGCTGATGAGCTCTTTTGTTCCGATTGGTCTATGTACGAAAAATCCTCGCGGTGTCAACGTCCGCGAGGATTTTTCTATATGTTTTTCGTTTACAACATCATCGTGATCTTCTTGCGCATGTCAAGAGGTACCTTCAAAAGGTCCATGGCTTTATCCTTGTCACAGTGAAGTGATTCCATCAAACTGCGTACGCTGGTCAAAAGAGTTTTTAAAGAACCTTTTTCTTCGCCTGCATGGTGTTCTTCTGCCATCCATTCTTCAATTTCTTTGCACATGGTATTCACCTCTTCCGGATTTTCTTTATAGCGGCGAACAGTCTCCCGTAATGGTTCAAAATGCATGTCATGGTAGTCCCGGCTGCGGAAATCGTGCATAAGCTTTCCAATTTCATCATTACCGGTATAGGCACCGTTCACGTAGATGATATGCTCGCCATCATGGAAGGGCTGTTGCAGCTCTTCAACGATGCGTTCGATATGGTAGAGTGGCAGACGGTGCTGCAATACATCGTTTTCTGTGATGAAAATGACGTAGGTTTCCGGCAGCTTTTCAGGATTAGCTCCCTTGGGCAGGCTGTTGAGGTCAAGCAGACTGCTGTTAAAGCGGGCCCGCTTGCGGCCGGCACCTTTGTCACTGCGCTGAATCTCAATGTCATATTCACGGTTCTGACTGTCAATGGCGTGTACATCAAGACGGATTCCTCTTCCCTGCAGACTCGGAATGGTATATTCAATCTGGCAGGAGAGAGCGGTTAAATCCTTTTTGTTCAGGATAATCTGCAAGATACAGGTTACTGCTGCTGTATTGTCTTTTAGACAGCGTTTCATGAAATCATCATCCATCAGACGAAAGCGCTTTACGATGGCTAAAGCCCTTTGGTGACGGTCTTGCGGGATGGTCTGATTAGCCATAAAAATTTTCCCTCCCCTTTGGGCGCTATCCTTAATTAATTTTATTATAACATAAGATTCTGAAAGGAAGAAGATGGCGATGGCGAGCATCCGGAGACGCCGGTACGAGTTAAAGATTTCTGTGAGATGCTTTTTTCTTGATGGCATTGGCAAAGGGACATTCGTATTTGACAGATACCTTATCAATTGCTTACAATAATAATGCAAGAACAATTTGATTTAAAAGAGAGATCGACTGTTGGCAGTGGGGGTCTTTTCCGATTTTTGAGGTGCTGGCAATGAGAACGTGGCTGAAAAAAATCATAGGGGAACACGGACAGGGCATTGTCGAATATGCCCTGCTGCTGGCGTTCGTTGTGGGCTGCGCGGCGGCTTTGTTCAGCAATAGCGGACTTGCGGGCGGCATCAAGCAGACTTTTTTGCAGGTGGCTGATACTCTGGAAGGTATCCAGCTGCCGCAGATTGATGAGAGCAATTATACGGACGAAGAGAAGCAGGACAAGCAGAGTATGGATGATATTGCCAGAGCTGTCGAGAAAGCCATTCGCAACGGAGATATTATTTTTTCGGATGGGTATCCGGCATAAGTTGGCCGGCAGGCGGAAAGCCTAAGGTTTTTTCGTGGACTGCTCCCAATCCGAACGGCAGTGTATCCATGACGGATATGTGGGGCATTGTCGGCAAGTACGGTTCGAATGGTTTGAGCAGCCAAAGCGTCAAGAGCGGTACTTCGGGATATTATGGTGTTGCGATTACGAGCAATGGCGATAATTCGTATACGACAACATATTACAGGGGTTCAAGAACGGACTATGAACACAATCGCGGCATCTATTCGAGTGATGCCATCGGCTCTGTGACCTGGACGAAGTGACCGCGCTTTGTCTGCACCTATATATAATAGAAGGAAACTGCCCTGCATGGGCTGGAATTTTTATCCGGCTCATGCAGGGCAGTTTTTTATCCGTACGTTTTATGCTGTTTTTCGAAGTTTACCAGAGTCCGATAACTTTCCACCAGGCAGCGCCAATGGTCAGGTAGATGAGCGTGGTGATGGTCGTCATGATGAAGCCATTGCGCCACCATTCACCCTGCGTGACGTAGCCGGCACCGAAGTAAATTGGGGCGCAGCCGTTGCCGTAATGCGTGAGGGAAATCGGGACGTCGGCGAAGATGCCGAAGATGATGGCCGTCATGAGCGGCGGGGCACCGACGGCGACAGCGACGGCGATGAACGCGGCGTAGAGCGCGCTGATGCGGGCCGTGACACTGGCGAAGCAGTAATGAATGTAGGTGTAGAAGAGCAGCAGGATGAGTGCCGAAGCGACCCAGCCGAGTCCGAGCGAGGAAATCGCTGCACCTGCGGAGCCGGCCATCCATTTGATGATGCCGGATTTGGCAAGGGCAGAAGCAAGGGTCATGAGCGAACCCATCCAGAACATGGCGTCCCAAGCGCCTTTTTCACTCAGTACATCTTTCCAGTTGATGACGTCAAAGATGATCATGATGCAGACGGCGGCCATGGCAACCGGCGTAGCGCCGATGTGCGTGAGGCCGGACGTAGCCCAGAAGAACAGCGAGCCGAGGAAGACGGCAGTCAGATATTTTTCGCTGCGCGACATCGGGCCCATGGCCGTGAGCTCTTTCTGTGCGAGCTGCTTGGCATCGGGGATGCTGACGAGCTCCGGTTTCGTCAGTTTGAGCATGACGAGCGGGACGAGCAGCAGGCTCAGGAGACCCGGCACAATCGCGGCACTGGCCCAGCCCATCCAGGTGACTTCAACGCCGAGCGTTTTGGCGGCGAGGGCCACGCAGAGCGGGTTGCCGGCCATGGACGTCACGAACATCGTACAGGTCACGGCGTCGCAGTGATAGCCGACCTGCATGAGATAGGTACCGATTTTCTTAGCCGTTTTTTCCGGCTCGGAGCCGAGCGCGCCGGCGAGGGAACGGACGATCGGGTACATGATGCCGCCGCCGCGGGCCGTGGCCGATGGCGTGGCAGGAGAGATGATGAGTTCACTGAACGCGATGGCATAGCCAAGGGACAAGGCACTCTTGCCGATGGCTTTGATAATGCCGAAGGCGATGCGTTTGCCGAGGCCGCTCTTGATGAAGCCGCGTGAATAAAGGAAGGCACAGACAATGAGCCAGATCGTGGAATTGCCGTAGCCTGCGAGCGCGTCGCCGACTTTTAAAAGTCCGCTCAGCGTCGAAAACGTGATGGCGATGAAGGCGACTGCGCCGATTGGCAGAGGCTGCAGGATGAAGCCGACAACTGTCGCGATAAAGACAGCTGCAAGATGCCAGGCGACAACCGTCACGCCGTCCGGAACGGGTGAGAACCAGATGATGGCACCGATTATGAGCGTAATCAGTGCATTTCTTTGTTTCTTACTCATAAAACAACACTCCTTTCTTGGTTTTAGTGTAAAGGTTATAGACAGAAAAGTCAATAAACATCGGGCAAATGTAAAGGTTCAGACTCATTCAAAATACAAATGAATCTCATAACTTTTATAATGCATATTGACATAGTATGCATTATACGGTAAGATGAGTCTTAACAAAGATACAATAACGTTGCGTGAGGTGTGCATGATATGAAGAAAATAATCTTATTGCTTTTGAGCATCTGTCTGCTCGGCACGGCAGTGTTGGCGGCTGGCTGCGGGCAGCAGGCGCAGTCGGACAAGAAGGTGCTGAAAGTCGGCATGGATGCAAGCTATCCGCCGTTCGGTTCGCAGAATCAGGATACGAATGAGTATGAGGGCTTCGATGTTGATATTATCCGCGCGATTGGTGCCGAGGAAGGTTTCGATGTTGAGATCAGCAACCGTTCGTTCGATGGCCTGATCCCGGCGCTGCAGGCAAAGGAAATCGATGTGGCGATCAACGACATCACGATTACGGATGACCGCAAGCAGTCGGTCGATTTCTCGAAGCCGTATTACATCGCGGGCCTCGGTGTGGTCGTAAGGGCGGACAACGATACGATTCACACGGCCAAGGACCTCGAGGGCAAGACGCTCGGCGTTTCAATCGGTTCGACGGGTGAGGAAGCCGCGCGCAAAATCCCAAATGCCAATGTCCGCGTGTTTAACGCGATTAATGAGGCGTTCCTTGAGGTCCAGAACGGCGGCGTCGATGCCGTCGTCAACGATATTCCGACGAATGAGTACTATGTCGCGCATGCAAACAACAAGAATGTGCGCACGGCCGAAGTCGCTTTGACGAAGGAGGACCTCGGCATCGCGGTGCTCAAGGGTAATACGGAGCTCTTGAAGAAGATTGATGATGGTCTCGCAAAAATCAAGGCCAATGGCAAGTTCACGGAGATTTACCAGAAATGGTTTGGCAAGGAGCCTCCGCAGGAGCTTTTAGAGGATAAGTAAGAGAGTAGAGGGGGATTTTGTATGAATACGATTGAGACATACCTGTCGAAATATCCGCTCATCGTGCTTGACGGCGCGTTTGGCACGGAGCTCGCGCGGCGCGGCTTTGACACGAATGATGAACTCTGGTCGGCCAAGGCGCTTTTTGAGAAACCGGAGCTGGTCGAGGCTGTGCACCGCGATTATTATGAGGCCGGTGCCGATGTCTCGACGAGCGCGAGCTATCAGGCGACGGTCGAGGGCTTTGAGAAGAAGGGCTTTTCGCGCGAGCAGGCAAGGGAGCTCATCGTGCGTTCCGTCCGCCTTGTGCAGCAGGCAAGGGATAAGTTTTGGGCGCAGCAGGCGAAACGGCAGGGCAGGCCGAGGCCGCTCGCGGCTGCTTCGGTCGGACCGTACGGCGCGTATCTCGCCGACGGCTCGGAGTACCGCGGCGACTATCATGTAAGCCGTGCGGAGCTTGCCGACTTTCACGCGGAACGCCTTGATATTCTCGTAGGCGCGGAGCCCGATATTCTGGCCTGCGAGACTTTGCCGCTGCTCGATGAAGCGTTGGCGATTCTTGATGACCTGCACCGCTACACGGATGCCGGCGCGTGGATTTCGTTTTCGTGCAAAGACGCGGAGCACACCTGCGGCGGCGATAAAATCGCGGACTGCGCGCGCGTGCTCGACAGGGAAAGTCAGGTCGCGGCGATTGGCGTCAACTGCACGGCGCCGCAGTATGTCGCGGACCTCATCAAAAAGATCCGCGAACATACGGCAAAACCCGTCGTCGTTTACCCGAATACAGGCGAGACGTACGACGCCGTGACGAAGACATGGCACGGCAGCCCGACGCCGTATCATGATTTTGTGCGCCAGTGGTACGAGGCCGGTGCAAGGCTCATCGGCGGCTGCTGCCGCACGACGCCCGACGATATCCGCGGCATCGCGGCGCTGCGCCGGAGCCTGCAGGCAAGATAAAGACAAAAGCAAAAGACAGAAGAAACTTTCATGAGCGTGAGAAAGGTTCTTCTGTCTTTTTTGTTTTTATAGGTTATTCGCTTTTCAGGGATTTGGGCAGATGGATGACAAAGCTCGTGCCTTCTGCGGAGGATGAGACGGTAATGGTTCCGTGCTGGATTTCGACGTACTGCCTGGCAAGGGCGAGGCCGATGCCGGAGCCGCCCGCGGGGCTGTTTGTTTCGCTCTGGGCATTTCTTGAGCTTCGGTAGAATTTGTCGAAGATATGGGGGAGTTCGTCTTTCGCGATGCCCTCGCCGTCGTCGGTGACGGTCAGCAGGATTTCTTCGCTTGTTTCGCTCAGTGCCAGCACAATATGGCTGCCATTTGGCGTGTGGCGGCCCGCGTTGATGAGCAGGTTGCCGATGACCTGGCGCATGCGGTCGGCGTCGAGGTGCAGCAGCAGGGATTTTTTAGGGATTTCACAGCGCAGTTCCTGCTGTTTTTCTTCGAAAAGCGGCTGCATCAGCATGACCATCTGCGAAGCGAGCTGGCCGAGGTCGACTTTTTTGATGTGAAGCTTGAGTTCGTGGACTTCGGCGAGGGAAAGGTCGCGCAGGTCTGTCACGAGCCGGCTCAGGCGCATGACCTCTTCCTGCATGGCGAAGAGCTGCTCAGGTGTCGGCTCGCTCACGCCGCTCGTCATATTTTCGAGTGAGCCCTGCAGCACAGCCAGCGGCGTGCGCAGTTCGTGCGTGATGCTTGCAAAAAAATCGCGCCTTGTGGCTTCGCTCTTCTCAAGTTCTGCGGCCATCTGGTTGAAGACTTCGGCGAGCCGGCCGACTTCATCTGCCGACGTGACTTTGACGCGCTGGTCGAAATGGCCGTGCCGGACTTCCTCGGCTGCAGATGTGAGCCGGCGAAGGGGCCGTGTGATGCTCGCGCCGATGAGCGAGCTTATGAGGAAGCCGAGCAGGATGAAGAACAGTCCGACCCACCAGAGCGACTGATGGACGGAATGGATGAACATCATTTCGGCCGCACCGTGTTCCATGACGGCAAGGTGCAGCGAGAGATAATCGCCAAAGGCCGCTTCCATCTGGTGCTGTGTGAGAAAAATCAGGCTACAGACGGTGAAAGCGAGCAGCAGAAACGTGCTGCCCGCGACTTTCCACTGCACGCTGTTCCATTTTGCGCTGCGTGGGTCAAACACGATGTTCACCTCCGTCTGTTCCGCCGTCAAAGCGATAACCGATGCCGTAGACGGTCTGGATGTACTTGGGCGCGTGCGTGTCGCGTTCGATTTTTTTGCGCAGATTGCGGATGTGCGCGTCAATCGTGCGCTCGTAGCCTTCAAAGGTAAAGCCATGGGCGGCATCTAAGAGCTGCAGGCGGCTTAGAACCTGTCCCTGGTGGCGCAGGAAGAGTTCGAGCATCGAGAATTCAATCGGGGTAAGCGCTAAGGACCTGCCATCAAGTTCTGCTGTATGCTGCTGCACATGCAGGCAAAGCCCGCCGGCAGAAAGCGTATCGGCAGGAACGGCAGTCTGCTGCGGCAGGCCGCCCGTGCGGCGCAGAATGGCCTTCATGCGGGCCGCAAGCTCGCGCATGGAAAAGGGCTTGACGAGATAATCGTCAGCCCCGATTTCGAGTCCTAATAATTTGTCGACTTCATCGTCGCGTGCCGTCAGCATGATGATGGGCACCTGCGAGGTCTGGCGCACGCGGCGGCAGACTTCAATGCCATCGAGCTTTGGCATCATGAGGTCGAGAATGACGATGGAGAGACGCTTGGCGGCAATCGCCGCGAGTGCCTCGATGCCGTCGGCCGCTTCTTCGACCTGCCAGTTTTCCTTTTGCAGGAAATCGCGCAGCAGACTGCGGAGTCTGGCGTCATCGTCGACGAGGAGGACGGTCCTGTTTGTTTCCATCTCGTTCATTCCCTTCTATATAATGTATAATGCAGGTGCCGACAGCGGCCCCATGCTTTACTGCTGGCTGCCCTGATTCATCGAATGGGAGCCGTGATGCATCGACTGGTGCATTTCGTTCATGTCCGCGTTGTTCATATGGCCCATATCATCGTGGTCCATTGGCATATTGCCCATATCATGCTGCATGTTCATCATGTTCTGCTGCACGGGCGGCTGCCAGCCGCCGAGGGTCGGGTCGACCATGCCGAAAATCATGGCGATGTGGCTGACAATCAAAAAGCCAATGAGCAGCAGGATGTGGTGCCACTGGCGCTTGGCGGACGGTCCGCCGAAGACGCCGAGCTCCTGCAGCGTGATGGCGCCGAGCGGGAAGATGCCGGCGAGATAGGCGAAGACGGCGAGTTCGTCAATCCAGCCGCGGAACGTGAGTCCCGGGATGACGTGCAGCACAAAATAGAGGAAGACGATGGCAAAATAAATACCGGCGGCAAGGCCGAGGCCGTGGCTCAGGCGCTTCCAGCCCGCGCTCCTTTCGGGCCGCGCGAGAATGAAGAGCTCCGCAGCCGTCAAAAGCTCGGCCATCGCGACGGGCAGGACCATGAAGGCAATGAGGTTCCAAGGTTCATTGCTCATGAGCACTTCCATGTAATTGGTCATCATCATAAGATATCCTTCCTTTCGATTCATCCTGTACCTGTTCTTGTATGGCTTCATTATAAAGAAAAAATGTGCAGAAGCTGTGGCCGGAATGTGAAGAAAATATGAAGAATATCCCTGATGTCAAAAGACTGTGCTCATCGCTTTTGGAAGCCCTGCCGGATTTTAGATTTCCGCGAGGGACTTCAGGAAGTTCTGGGCCCAGTTCGTGTCGATGACGGGGTCGGATTTGCGGATGTCATGGAGCTTTTTCGCGTATTGGGTGTGGACTTCGTTGTAGATTTTGCGCGAGAAGTCGGCGAGGCCGAGTGTTTCCTTGCCGCGCACGAGCTGGACGCGGTGGTGTCCCTTGGAATCCGTGTAGAAATAGGCCTTTTCGCCGCCCTGTGCCTTGCCGGCTGCGGCGTACTGGTAAAGGACCATGAATTTGTAGATTTCGACGAGGCGGTCGTCGAGACCGGCATCGAAGATAAAGAGTTTTTCGCGGAAGGCGAGTCGGTCGTCGACAGCGCGCAGGACGTAGGGGCGCGTCGTCTTTTCCATTTCTTCGGCCCAGTCTTTGAGTGCAACGCCCTTGCCGCGCAGCATTTCGAGGGCCTTGCGGCCGTCCTCGAGTTTGCCGTAGTTGATCATGAAGTGGTCCTCGGGCTGATGGTAGAGAAACGGATAGTCGACCGTTGTCTTTGCGCCGCAGCTCGGGCAGACGAACTGAAACAGCGAGCCGTCGCGGACTTTTTCCTTGAGCGCGGGGCTCTCTTTCGTGTTGATGCTCTTATAGACCGTGAACTCGCCCTGTGTATGGCATTCGGGGCAGGTGACATTGACTTTTCTGATGCTGGTCATGTATTCAAATCCTTTCGTGCGACATAGTATGTCTTGATGATAGCACATTCCGCGCAAAATAAAAAGGTCAGCTCGGGGGCTGACCTTTTTGCAAAGTTTCTTCTATATTATATAGCAGGAATCCGTTTTATGCTTTCTGTTCGACATGACGGTTCTTCGTCTCTTTCATGAGCAGCGCCACGACGAAGAGGCAGGCCTCAAAGGCGACGACGATGATGTCGAGTGCTGCGACATGGCCGAGCGTGGTCGTCAGGAAACCCATGAGCGGGCCCGAGAAGAAGGAAAGGAAGTAGCTTGAAGCACCGACAATGCCCGTGGCGAGGCCAATCTGGCTCGTGCTGACGCCGTCCTGTGCAATCGTGTAGCCGAGGACGTAGATGGCATGCAGGCCGATGCCCATGATGCCGCCGACGATGTAGAGAATCGGGGACGTCTGCGGGATGAAGTGGAAAATCAGGATGGCGCAGAGTGCGTTGAGTCCCGAAAGGCAGATGATGGTCGGTTTGCGGCCGAATTTATCGGCAAAGAAGCCGAGCACGACGCCGCTGAGACCGCCGATGCCGTAGATGGCACCGAAGAACGAGCCGGCTTCGACCGGGCTGAAGCCTTTGTACGTCATGAAGAGGTACGGGCCCATCGAGGCAAAGCCCCAGTACGGGATGATGTTCAAAATCTGGATGAGCACGCCGAGCCAGACAACTTTGTTGAACCCGACGGTGCGGATGGCTTCAACGAGGTGGATGCGCTTGATGTCGGTCGAGGTATCGGTGTATTTTTTCTTGAAGCCGAAAATCAGGAGCAGGCCGAAGATGACCGTGACGAGGCCCATGTGCTGCAGGCCGATGCTCCAGTCCCCCGTGCGCTGCAGGCTCCAGCCGTAATACGTCGGGCCGACATAAGCGCCGACAGAGTAAAAGGTCATCATGAGGCCGTTGAGCATGGCGCGGGCAGCCGGGAAAATCGAGCCTGCGACCGAGTACATGACGATGTTCCAGCAGCCTTCAAAAATACCGAAGCAGACGCGCCAGAAGGCCGCGCCGACAAAGCTTGCCGACGTCGTGACGCAGGCCGTCATGCAGCCGAGGCCGACCATGCCGAAAATCAGCATGCGCTTGCGGCCAAAGCGGTCAGCGAGGTACCCTGCCGGGATATCGACGAGTGCCTGACCAAGGGTGAAAATCGTGCCGATGGTGCCGAGCTGTACGGCTGTCAGCGAAAGCGAGGCTGCGACGGCCTTGAGGCCTACGCCGAACGAAAGGCGGTTTGCCGAATAAAACGCATAGCCGAGCGCCAGCAGGAACAGCTGAAACCAGAGGATTTTTGGGATCTTGAGGGAGTTCTTATTTTGTTCCATAATTTATACGCCCTTTCTAGATAAATGATAAATATGATTGAGAGATTGTTTTTGATTATAGCACTTACAATCAAAATGTAAACCGTGAAAAGAAAATAAAGATAAAAATTTTTATACAGGATACATTATACGATAAAGGGCAAATAAGTACGAGAAAAATAGTATCTGGACTAATAATAGCAGACATTTTTTGCGCTCGTATGTTTGCTTCAAGAAATACATCAAAATGTGTATCTTTTATGATAAAAATCTTCTATAATAGGATGAGAAGAAATTTCTGGAGACGGGAATTTTACTATTGGGGTATATCAATATAGAAAGCTAGAAAGGAAGATTTCTATGACAGGTTATAAGAGCGTCCTGATAAAGGACACGACGCGGGAGGAGCGCGTGGAAATTGTCCGCCGTTCGCTCTCGTGCGAGTCAGGCTGTGAGAATTGTTCGGGCTGCGCTTTAGGCGTGGGGGACCCGTTCAAGATGTTTGAGCCGTATATCGACGGCAAGATGGAAATTCGCGAAATCAATCAGCGTTTCCGGGCGAGCTATGGTGTACACTGAGAAAAAGAGCGGTGGAGCCGCTTTCGAAAAAATACAGAGCCGCGGGAAACTCATCGTTGCCACTCCGGGGGATTACTGCCCCATGGCGTACAGCAGTGATTTGCTGAATGGCTATCAGGGTTTTGATATCGAGCTGGCCTGGCGGCTGGCTGCACGCCTCGGCGTAAAAGTGGATTTTGTGCCGACTTCATGGGCGTCTTTGGCCGATGACGCGAAGCTCTCGCGCTTTGACATGGCTGTGGGCGGCATTTCGCGCACGGCAGAGCGCGCGCAGAAGATGACGCTGTCGGCAGGCTATTTGTCTGTGGGCAAGACCATCCTCTGCCGCAAGGGCGAGGAAGAACGCTTCCAGAGCCTTGCGGATGTGGACCAGCCGGATGTGCGCGTCATGTACAATCCGGGCGGCACGAACGAGGATTTCGTGGAAAGTCATTTTAAGCAGGCAAAAATCCGCCTCGCCGCGGACAATGCCCTGATTCCGGCGCGCATTGCCGAAAACGAAGCCGATGTCATGATCACGGAGACGGTCGAAGCCGCCTTTTACGTGAAGGAAGATCCGCGTCTGGCCGCGCCGCTTTTGGCAAGTCCTTTTACGAAGGATGAATTCTGCATCGTGCTCAGCGAAGACTGCGCACCGCTGGTGGATAAAGTCAACGAGATCCTGCAGGGATTCCGCACGGATGGCACGCTGGAGCATCTGTGCAGGGATTACCTTGGCAGCCTGGCAGGGACGCAGAATGCCTGAAGGCGCGTTTCGCGGGCAAAACGATGAATCGAACCAATAGAATGAAGGAAATGTTTTAGAGATGAAGGCAATTGTAGTAGGGGCGACGGGGGCTGTCGGACGCGACCTCGTGCAGGTGCTCTGCAGTGACCCGCGCTATACGGAAGTGCGGACCTTTGCGCGGCGCGAGCTCGGCATCGAGCATAAAAAGCTCAAGGCGTATGTCGTGGATTTTGGGCGCACGGAAGGCTGGCAGGACCTCGTGCAGGGCGACGTGATTTTCTCGGCCCTCGGCACGTCGAAAAAACAGGCGGGCTCAAAGGCCGCCCAGTACCATGTCGACCACGATTACCAGATGATGTTTGCGGAATTTGCGAAAAAACACGGCGTCCGCCATATGGTGCTCGTCTCGTCCGTCGGTGCGGATGCCCAGTCGAAGTTTTTCTACCTGAATCTCAAGGGACGCATCGAAGACGAGATGGAAGCACTCGGCTTTGCGGGGCTCACAATCCTGCAGCCGCCGTCTCTTATCCGCAAGCACGCAAAGCGTCCTTTGGAGACGGTGTCCGTCAAGGCCATACAGGCCCTGAATGCCATCGGCCTCTTTAAGGGCATGGCCCCGATTTCCACGGAACTTGTCGCCAGATGCATGGCCGACGCCGGTGCCGAAGACTTCAAGGGAGTCCGCCGCATCACGGGCCAGGCCATCCGCACGTTCGGCAAATAAAACAAAATCACCTTTATACCGCTGTGTCTTTGTGGTGACAGCGGTATTTTTATGTAAAATTTTACAAAAATATTTATATAATATTTTACATAAAAGGTTATAAGTGAACGGAAATAAAATTTATACCCATGCCTAAACAAGTGATAAAACGTCTAAAAATGCCTATATCAGCGCAGTAAAACGCTTATTTTACCAAAAACAAGAAAATTTCCCCTAAAAATATATAAAATAATATCTAAAAATCTATTGATTTATTTTACGTCACGCGTTATAATAGCATCTGTAAGGAAACAGAAAGAAGTCAGCCGACAAAGAAGAATAAATCGAACAGAAAAGAGCTGGCGAATCTGGTCAATATAAGGTAAGGGGAGATTTTGATGAAGAAACATGGCATCCTGCATGCGGAGCTTTCGCGCTGCATCGCAGCACTCGGGCATAAAGACCTTTTCATGGTCGGAGATGCCGGCATGCCGATTCCACCGGGAGTTGAGGTCATTGATTTAGCCGTGACGGCCGGCGTGCCGTCGTTTAAAAGCGTTCTTGACGCCGTGCTTGAAGAGGCCGAAGTCGAGGGCTGCTGCCTCGCCGAGGAAATCAAGACGGAGAACAAGGACCTGCACGCCTATCTGCAGGAGAAGCTTGACACGGTGCCGTTTGAGTACATGCCGCACGAAGAGCTCAAGCAGCTTTCGGCCAAGGCAAAGTTTGCGATCCGGACCGGTGAGTTTTCGCCGTATCCCAACGTGATCCTGCGTGCCGGCGTTGTCTTCTAAGGCATTGATGGTCCCTGAGACAAAGAAAGCAAAGAAAAAGGGAAGGGTCTTGTCGTTGCGCGTTCCGCCTGCTTCGTTTAGAATGGTAAGAAGAAACAAGGAGGCTGGGACCGTGAAGATAAACATCAAAAAATTAAGCGAGCTGTCGGGCTTTTCGGCAGCAACCGTCTCGAACGCCCTGAACGGCAAGCGCGGGGTCAATCAGGAAACGGCACAGAAGATACTGGCATTGGCGCGTGAATACGGCTATGTCGTGAGCAGCCGCATCCAGAGCATACGGCTCGTGATTTACCGCGACAGCGGCGAGGTCTGCTCCGACGCGCCGTTTTTCGCTTCGCTGATTGAGAGCATCGAGAACGAGAGCCGCAGGAACGGCTACGAGACAAAGCTCGTCAATCTCTACCGGCAGGAGCCGGATTACAAGCAGCAGGTCGAGGAGCTTTTGGGGGACACCTCGTCGGCCATGATTCTCATCGGCACGGAACTCGACGAAAAGAACGCGGAGCCGTTCCTCAGGGCGCAGATGCCCCTGGTGCTGCTCGACTGCTCGTTTGAGAATCTGCCGTTTCAGTGCGTCTTGATGGAAAACGAAAATTCCGTCGCCGAGGCCGTGCGCTATCTCATTGCGAAGGGACATGAGAAAATCGGCTATCTCTACGGTTCCGTGCGCACGCGCAATTTTATCTGCCGTGCCAATGGCTACCGCCGCGCGCTGCTCGAACACGGGCTGCCGGCCGCGGAGTCCTTCCAGTTCGAGATGCCCGTGTCCATCACGGGGGCTTATGAGGCGTTTGGCAGATTGCTCGAAAATGGCGTGGAGCTGCCGACGGCGTTTTTCGCGGACAACGACATGATCGCGCTTGGCGCGATGCAGGCCCTGCAGAAGTACAAATACCGCGTGCCGGAGGATGTGTCAATCATCGGCTTTGACGACATCGACTTCAGCGAAGTCTGTGCTCCGGGCCTCACGACGATTCACGTTTATAAGAAGGAACTTGGCCAAACGGCCGTGCGCCGCCTTTTGGAGCTCATCCGCGAGCCTTCGCAGGCGAGAATGCGCATTCAGGTTTACAACAAGCTGATTGAGCGGGGCAGCGTTGGGAACCCGCGGGCAGAATGAGAGAAAGATAAATATATAGGAGGAAATAAGATGAAGATTGCAGTGATTGGGTCGACGATGATGGATATCGTCTCGTATACGGATGAAATGCCGCAGGCCGGCGAAACGCGCCGCGTCAGCGGCTTCCATATCGCGAGCGGCGGCAAGGGGGCCAATCAGGCCATCGCAGCCGCAAAGCTCGGCGCCGACGTCGTGATGATGACGTCCGTTGGCGATGACATGTTCGGCGAACAGTCACGCAAGAATTTTCAGAACCATCATATTGATATGAGCCTTGTAAAAACGGCAAAGGATACGTCAAACGGCATTGCGACGATCGTCGTCGACGAGTCGGGCCAGAACCGCATCCTCATCAACCCGGGCGCCAACGAAAAACTGCGGCCGGAAGATATCGAGAGGGCAGCTGGGGAACTTTCAAAATGCGGCCTTTTCGTCCTGCAGCTCGAGGTGCCCTTAGAGACGGTTTATGCCGCCATCCGCTTTGCTAAGGCGCATGATATCAAAGTTCTCCTGAATCCGGCTCCAGCCAGCCGCAAACTCTCGCTCGACATGGCCTGCCAGTGCGATTTCTTCGTGCCGAATGAGACAGAACTCTCCATCCTCGTCGACAAGCCCGTCGACACCATCGAAAATGTCAAAGACGCCGCGAAGAGCCTTGTCAAAAAAGGCCTTTCGAACGTCATCGTGACAATGGGCAGCCGCGGTTCGCTGCTCGTCACGGAAGAAGAGACGCAGCTTGTGCCTTCGCTGAAAGTCGACGCCGTCGACAGCACGGGCGCCGGCGACGCCTTCATCGGCTGCTTTGTCGACACGTATGCGCGCACGGAAGATGTGCTCGGCTCGATGCAGCGCGCTTCGCAGTACGCGGCGCTGAGTGTCACGCGCAAAGGCACGCAGGATTCCTACGCCGATGCCGAAGAATTTGCCGGCTTTCTCGATGCCTGAGCCTTTCGGGCGGCATCTTGCATAAAAATGATTCAGGAGGATTTAATCCGATGGCAAAAAAAGAAATCATCCAGTATGACAATGGGTATATCAGCAGAACCCCGATTTTCCAGTTTATCCTGCTCTCGTGCCTGATCCCGCTCTGGGCGGCGGCCGCGAGCCTCAATGATGTCCTGATTACGCAGTTCAAGAGTGTCTTTGCGCTGAGCGACTTTGCTTCGGCTCTCGTACAGAGCGCCTTTTACAGCGGCTATTTCCTGATTTCCATCCCGGCTTCGATGGTCATCCGCAAAACGACGTACAAAACGGCCATCCTCACGGGTCTTGGTTTCTACATTGCAGGCTGCTGCCTGTTCTTCCCGGCTTCACACATGGCGACGTACACGATGTTCCTCATGGCAATTTTCGCCATCGCCATCGGCCTCGGCTTCCTCGAGACCTCGGCCAACACGTACAGCACGATGCTCGGACCCGAGAAATACGCGACGCTGCGCCTGAACATCAGCCAGACGTTCCAGCCCATCGGCTCGATTGCCGGCATCCTGCTCGGCAAATACCTGATTTTCCAGGAAGGCGGCAGCATGCAGAGCCAGCTCGCCACGATGGACGCCGCACAGGCCGCAGCTTTCAAGATGGAAATGCTGCAGCACACGCTCGAGCCGTATCATGTGATGATTTACATTCTCGCTGCTGTCTTCATTTTGTTTGCTATTACGAAATTCCCGAAATGCAAGGTCAAGTCGGCCGCTGACAAGGTGCCGAGCCTCGTCGAGACGCTTTCGTACCTCGCGAAGAACAAACGCTTCAAGAAGGGCATTGTGGCCCAGTTCCTCTATGTCGGCATGCAGGTCGCCGTCTGGTCCTTCACGATCCGCCTTGCTTTGCACCTGAATCCGAGCTTCAACGAGCGCATGGCCGCAAACTTTATGGTCTACAGCTTCATCTGCTTCTTCATCGGCAAATTCGTCGCAAATTTCCTCATGGCCAAATTCTCGGCCAACAAAGTCCTCGTGGCCTATTCCGTCATCGGCTGCCTCGTTCTGCTGTACACGTCGTTCGTGCCGGATATGACGGCTCTCTGGGCTGCGGTCTCCGTCAGCCTGCTCTTCGGACCGTGCTGGGCAACGATTTACGCCAAGACGCTCGAAGCTGTCGAGAAAAAGTACACGGAAACGGCCGGTGCCATTGTCGTCATGTCGATTGTCGGCGGTGCCTTTGTGCCGGCCCTGCAGGGCTTTGTCTCGGACGTCACGGGCTCGATGCAGTTCTCGTTCATCGTCAACCTCTTCTGTTTTGCCGCCATCGGCCTTTACTTCCGCAGTGAAGCCAAGCTCGAGGCAGCAGCAAAAAACAGTGCCAAAGAAGAAAATCTGGTGGAATCGGAAGCATAAAGCTTCTCATGCTCCCTGTAAGTGGGCCGGCCTTGTGCCGGTCCGTTTTTGTTTGCCAAGCATATGTTTCTGTGAACCAGCAGGATATGATATGGATATAAGGATGTGATATAATAGAAAGAAAGAACAAAAAATGTACAGAATCAGGCCTCAGGCCTGCAGAGGAGGGGCTGTTATGCGCATTGTCATTGCTATGGATTCGTTCAAAGGTTCGATTTCTTCCGTGGAAGCGGGCGAAGTCCTGAAAAAAGCGATTCTGGACTGTTATCCCGATGATATCGTCAGAGTGTATCCGCTGGCCGATGGCGGTGAGGGCACGGTCGACGCCCTGACGCAGGGACTTCATGGCAGCATTGTGCCCGTCATGGTCACGGGACCTCTCGGCACGCCCATCAAGAGCCGCTTTGGCTGCCTGCCGCAGACAAAAACCGCCATCATCGAGATGGCCGATGCCTCGGGGCTGCCGCTCGTGCCGATGGCGCGCCGCAATCCGCTGCGCACGACAACGTACGGCCTCGGCGAGCTCATCCTCGCGGCCCTTGATAAGGGCTGCCGTCATTTCATCATCGGACTCGGCGGCAGTGCGACAAATGACTGCGGCCTCGGCATGCTGACGGCGCTGGGGTTCCGTTTTTTGACGGCAGAGGGTGCAAAAGCGGGCATTATGGGCGGGGACCTTGCTGCGGTCGCACACATTGACTGTACCGGGGCCGATAAGCGCCTGGCAGAATGTAAGTTTGAAATTGCCTGCGATGTCAAGAATCCCTTGACGGGGCCTGAGGGCTGTTCTTGTGTCTTTGCGCCGCAGAAGGGGGCTTCGCCTGAGGTCGTCGCGCGCATGGACAGGGATATCGACCATTTTGCGCGCCTTGCGGAGACGGCACTCGGCTGTGAGGGACGCGAACTGGCCGGAGCCGGTGCCGCGGGCGGCCTCGGCTTTGCCTTCCACGCGTTCCTGCAGGGCGAATTAAAGCCCGGCATCGACCTTGTGCTCAAGGCCATCGGCATCGACAAAGGCCTGCAGGTCGCGAACGTCTTAATTACGGGCGAGGGCCGCATGGACGCGCAGTCGGCCATGGGCAAGGCGCCGGTCGGCGTCGCGCAGCTCGCGAAAAAATGCCAGAAAGACTGCCTGACGATTGCACTCTGCGGTGCGGCTGCGCGCGGTGCCGAAAACGTCAACCAGCACGGCATCGATGCGTATTTTTCCATCCTGCACGAACCGATGTCCGTGACAGAAGCCATGGAACGCCATGTGACGGAAACGAATCTGCGCCAGACCGCACAGCAGCTCATGCATATCCTGCATAAAAGCATCGACGCTTGAGAAAAATCTCTGCTTATCAGAATATCGGACAAATGCCTGCGTACAATGGAAATGTGAGAAACGTGCGCGGGCATTTTTGTTTTCTGTGTAAAAAAACATTGACAAGCACAGGGAAAATCAGTATGATAGAGATACCATAAAGTATACTATATATATATGTTTTCTTAGATAGAAACAGGAACAATAGGAGAGCAGCTATGTCGGAAGAAAAACACATTCATAACCATGAGCATGAAGAGCAGCATGCTCATCACCACCATCACCATGAGCATGAGCATGAGCACGGTGAGCATGGCCATCATCACCATCACCACCATGACGGCGGCCCGCTGAAGCCGGGCGAGCATCCGGACTGGCGCACGCATGTGCATGCTCCGGGCGAGCATCACGAAGTCGGGGTCAATGACTATATGAAGGCCATCGCCGAGTACCGCAAGACGTTTGCCTCAAAGGAAGATGTCCTGCGCGAGACGCCGGACCCCGCTGTGCGCGAAATGATTAAGTACCTTGGTCAGCTCGGCCAGGATACGGTCTTTGACCGCTTCGACCAGCAGAAGCCGCAGTGTACGTTCGGCCTGGCCGGCGTCTGCTGCAAAATCTGCAACATGGGCCCGTGCAAGATCACGAAGAAAAGCCCGCGCGGAGTCTGCGGCGCCGATGCCGATGTCATCGTCGCGCGCAATCTGCTGCGCAGTGCGGCAGCCGGCGTCGCCCAGCACGGCGCACATGCCCGCGAACTCCTGCTGTCGATGAAATTTGTCGCCGAAGGCCGCCTCAAGCTGCCGATTCTCGGCGAAAAGAAACTCCGCACCGTCTCGAAGGCCTTCGGCCTTGAGACGGAGGGCAAGTCAGCCCAGCAGCTGACGGGCGAGCTCGCCGACATTCTTCTCGAGGATTTGAGCCGCGCCGTGCCTGACGACTACAAGACCATCCGCGCGATGGCCCCGAAAGAGCGTCAGGATGTCTGGGACAAGCTCGATATCATCCCCATCAGTGCGTATAATGAAGTCTTCGATTCCTATCACCGTACGGGCGTCGGCACGGATGGCGACTGGGAGAGCCTCATGCAGGAATTCCTGCGCTGCGGCCTTGCCTTCTGCTTTACGGGTGTCGTCGCCGCGAATATCGGCACGGACGTGCTCTTTGGCAACGGCCACCGCGCGACGTCGAAAGTCAATATCGGCGCGCTCAAAGAGGGCTGGGTCAACATCGCCGTGCACGGCCATCTGCCGACCCTTGTCAGCGAGATCGTGCGCATCGGCCGCACGCCGGAGATGATTGAGCTCGCAAAGGCCCACGGTGCCAAGGGCATCCAGTTCTACGGCGTCTGCTGCTCGTGCCTCGCGGCCATGTACCGCTATGAGGGCGTCATCCCGCTTTCAAATGCCGTCGGCGCGGAGCTCGTGCTCGGCACGGGTGCTCTCGACCTCTGGTGTGCCGATGTTCAGGACGTCTATCCTGCCATCATGGACGTCGCGCGCTGCTTCAAGACGACGGTTGTCACGACTTCTGATAATGCGCGCCTGCCGGGAGCCGAGCATTATGCCTACGACCACTACCATTCGAATGTCGAGGATACGGAGAAAATCGCGCGCAAGATTGTCACGCGCGCCATCGAGAGCTTTGCACAGCGCCGCGATATCCCCGTTCATATTCCGAAATACGAAGTCACGGCTGAAGTCGGCTTCACGGCGGAAAATGTCGCCGAGCAGTTTCATGGCTTCAAGGACCTCTACGAGGCCCTGAAGGACGGCCGCATCCGCGGCATCTGCAATATCGTCGGCTGCTCGAATCCGCGTGTCGTCTACGAGCGCGCGACACTTGACGTCGCCCGCACGCTGATTCAGAACAATATCCTGATTCTGACGAACGGCTGCGCGTCGTTCCCGCTCTTAAAGATGGGTCTCTGCAGCAAAGAAGGGGCCGAGGAGGCCGGCGATACGCTGAAGGCCTTCCTCAAAGAGCACGACCTGCCGCCCGTCTGGCATGTCGGCGAATGCGTCGACAACACGCGCTCTTCGGCCATCTTCGGCGGCATCGCCGCTGTGGCCGGCGTGCCCATCAAGGATATGCCGTATTCGTTCTCGAGTCCGGAATGGTCGAATGAGAAGGGCCTCGATGCCTCGCTGGCCTTCCGCCTCTTCGGTGTCGATTCGTACCACTGCGTAGAGCCGCCCGTGCAGGGCTCGACGAAAGTCGAGAACTTCCTCAAGCGCGATACGAAGGAAACGCTCGGCGCTGTCATGCACGTCAACGTCGACCCAATTGCCCTCGGCAAACAGATTGTCGCCGACACGGAAGCCCAGCGCGCCAAACTCGGCTGGAAGTAATATCGTATTATAGAAGTAATATCGTATTATAATAGAAGGAACTGTCTTTGCGATGGTTCCTTCTTTTTTGCTGTAAAAATCCCTTTTGCACACAGGGCGGGAAAAGACTATACTAGAAGGCAGAACAAATGATGGGGTGATTTGTATGGCAAATGTCAAAACCTATAAAATGGAGCCGGAAACGAGTGCAAAGCTCCAGAAAATCTGTGAGGAGCTGAACCTGACCTGGGATGGGACCTTCCAGACGCTCGCGAATCTCTATGCCCAGCAGAAGGCCGCAGGGGCCCTGCCGGAGCGCGGCATGGAAGTCAAGGAATTTCAGAGCCTTTTAAACCGCGTGTCGGAGGCCTTTACCTATGCCCTGACGGTCAATGCCGATGCCGAAGAGCGCATCCGTCAGGAATTTGCGAAGAAATTTGCCGCTCAGCAGCAGGCGCTGCAGGAGGCACAGAATAAAGCGGAGCGCGCCGAAAAAGAGCGCAGGGACATCGAGCTCAGGAAAAAGGAAGCGGAGAGTCAGGCCGCAGCCTTCCGTCAGCAGCTCGAAAAAGTCACGCGCGAGGCCGACCACGCCGCAGAAAATGCCCGCATTGCGGCCCAATCGCAGGCCGATGCCCTCGCAGACAAGGACCGCCTGAACAATCTGCAGGCACAGCAGCTCAAAAACCTGACGGCCGAAAAGGAAAAATGGCAGGCAGAGGCAGCGAAAGCTGCTGACCTGCAGGATGCGTGCGATGGCCTGCGCCGTGAGCTCGACGCCGCCCGGCAGGCCAAAAAGCAGGCTGAAAACGATATCGACAAGATGAAGCGCGCCCTGCGCGAAAAGGAGCAGGAGCTCAAGGCCCGCACGGATGCCCTCGAAGAGCAGTATCTGCACGAGAAGCGCATGCTCATGGCCAAGGCCGAGAACGAGCGGCAGTCGGCTGTGCTCAAGGTCAAATCGGAATACGCCGCGCGCATCGAGTCGCTGCAGGAAAAATACATGGCCCAGCTTGAGAAGTCCTATGCGCGGCAGCACGGCGGGGAATCCGCTGCCGCCGGCGATGCCCCGAAAGCAAACGCTGCCAACGATGCCGTACATAACGATACTGTAGATAAAGAAGGAAATGTACAATGAAAATGCGGAAAATGCGCCATTTACGCCATTTAAGAGAAGTCCTTGGCTTGTTTGCCGGACTTTTTCTCTTGTCCTCTGCCTTTTGGCTGACAGGCTGCGGCATGACGTCCGATAAAGGAAATCAGGAACAGGCCGCTTCTTCGTCATCATCGGCGGAGAGCGAAAAGGCAGAGCAGCCCTCCTATGTGCTCGCCGCCGATGATTTTTCGAATCTGCAGCTCACGGACCCCACGCTGCCGGTTTACGACAAATACACGCTGTCGGACCGTCGCGCCAAGAATCTGACGACGGTGCTGCCAAACATCACTCCTTATAAGGAAGGAAAAGTCGTTTACCTGACCTTTGACGACGGCCCCGACGACAAGAACACGCCGGCCATCCTCGACATCCTGAAGGAAAACGGCGTCAAGGCTACGTTCTACGTGACGGGCGCACATGCGGAGCTGCATCCGGACATCCTGCAGCGCATCTTTGACGAGGGCAATGCCATCGGCAACCACAGCTACGACCACGATTACAAGAAGCTCTACGTCTCGCCGCAGACCTTCCTCGCGGAGATGGAGCGCACGGATGAGATCATCCACGGCATCATCGGCGTGCGTCCTCTTATCCTGCGCGCTCCGGGCGGCGTCATCGGCCATTTCACGGATGCCTATGCACCGGCGCTGAAGGCAAGCGGCTATGTCGAGCACGACTGGAATGTCAGCTCGGCCGACGCCGCGCCGAACCATCCGGTCGCGCAGGATTTCATCGACAATATCGACAGCCAGACCGACCAGTCCGTAGCGGCGCACAGTGCGATCATCCTCATGCACTGCTCCGAAGGCCATGAGGAAACGGTCAAGGCCCTGCCGAAAATCATCGAGATTCTCAAGGCCAAGGGCTATACATTCGGTGTCGTCACGCCGATGACGCCGCAGCCGTGGTAATGTACCGCTGATAAGATGAAAATTCGGTAAAAAGTCAAACGAGCGGCCCCGTTTAGAAGGAACGCGGCCGCTTTCTGTCGTATATATCTATAACGAATTGATTTTATTTTTCTGCAGGAATTTGCAGATTTGCATGAGGGGAAGGAAAAATTCGGGGAGGGGGCAGGATACCATGGAACAAGGAAGAGACAGAAATCAAGATAAAAAAGATAAAGATGAGGCAGGGCAGGGCCCTGTACAAAATGGTGCCAATCGTGATGGTGCCAATCGTGCTGGAAATGATTTCGTAAAAGGAAGAAATGACGTTACCGTACTCATGGGACGCACGGCCTTTTACAAAGCGGCGCTTGAGCAGGCTGCCGAGGATAAGGACCAGGGCGTTTTCGGCAAACACTGTCCTCTTTATTTCAATATCACGAATTTCAAGATTTACAACTCCATCCATGGCTATCACGGCGGTGATGAGATTTTGCAGCACATGGCCCGCCTGCTGCAGGAAACGTTTCCCGACGACCTCATCGCGCACCTTTCGGCCGACAGCTTTCTCGTGCTGGCCACTTCCGAAAATATCACGCAGAAGGTTGAGCACATCTGCTGCACCATGCGCCGCTATATCAAGAGCCCCGGCATCGAAGTCAAGGCCGGCCTGCGCTTTTACGACCCCCGTCAGGAAAAAGCCCCTGTCGTAGGTTCCTTTGACCAGGCGAAGATGGCCTGTGATTCCATCAAGAAAGATGCGAACCGCTGCTGGGCCGTCTACGAGGATGACATGGGGAAGCGGCTCGTGCTGCAGAATTACATCCTCGAGCATTTTGACGAAGCCATGCAGAAAGGCACTATCCGCTTTTATCTGCAGCCCATCGTGCGCACCTTTACGGGCAAGCTCTGCGGCGCGGAGGCCCTCGTGCGCTGGGAGGACCCGAAGTACGGGCTTTTGACGCCAAATCTCATCATCCCCGTGCTCGAAGAGGCCGGCCTCATCCACAAGCTCGATGCCTATATCATCCGCAAGGTGGCGTCGCTGCTCTGCTATCAGCGGGAAAATGACCTGCCGATGATGCCGATTTCGGTCAATATCTCGCCGCTCGATTTCACGCTGATGGACCCCTTTGCCTTTGTGGAAGACGTCATGGAGTCTTTGCATCTGCCGCATGCTTACCTGAACCTGGAGCTCACGGAAAGTGCCCTCGTGCGCGATAAGAGCAGGCTGCAGAAAGCCATCACGCAGTTTCGCGCGGCCGGCTACAAGATTTGGCTCGATGATTTTGGCAGCGGTTATTCTTCCTTGAATGTGCTCAAGGATTATGCGTTTGATTTTCTCAAGCTCGATATGGTCTTTCTGCGCCATTTCACGGAAAAGAGCCGCGATATCATCACGTCCGTCGTGCGCATGGCCAAAGAAGTCGGCATTCATACGCTGGCTGAGGGCGTCGAGACGAAAGAGCAGGTCGCGTTCCTGCAGTCGATTGGCTGCGAAAAGATTCAGGGCTATTATTATGGCAAACCGATGTCCTATGAGGACTTCCATCAGTATTACAGTGAACACCATTATGAGGTGGAAAAGCCGCAGGAGGAAAAAATTTATCATCAGCTCGGCCTGCTCAACTGCATCAGCGAGGCATCTCTCGGCATCGGGCTTTGCGATGGGAAGAAGATTTCCCTGATTTTTGCCAATGAGTCCTTTGAGAAAAATCTGCAGGCCAGGGGATTTCAGGATGCCCGGCAGTGCAGAGAGTACCTGCTGCAGCCAAAGCATCCCCTGTGCATCCGTTCTTTGGCGATGCTCAAGCGCATCCACAGCCTTCATCAGAAACAGGCCCGTATCTTCATGGAGAATGGGCGTTATTTCCGCGTCACGGCCGAGCTCCTGTCCGAGACGGAAAGCCTGCGGGCATACCGCATTTCGCTTGACAACATCACCTTGGAGAATCAGGAAACACGGTCAGTGCAGCGTTTCGATACCATTATGCACAATCTCTACATGACGTTTCAGGATATCTTTCTGCTGAATCTCTCTAGGGATACGTGCGAGCATCTGGCAGGCAGGGACGTATCGGTGGAAAGCAGCCGGATTTATCATGGCATTGATGATTTTTTCCGCCATTATGCAGAGACGCGGCTTCCCGAAGAGGAACAGGAACGGTTTTGCGGTTATCTGAATGGACAGCACCTGCAGTCGTTTTTCGCAAAAAAAGGCGGCCTGCACGCGATTGACAGCTTCCGCGTCCGTCAGGCCGACGGCAGCCTGGTCTGGATGCGCTTCGACGCCCTGCGCATTCATCTCGTCGGTTCGGAGGAAATTCTCGTCAGTGCAGGACCGCTGTCCTTTGAACTGCAGGACAAAAAGGATCAGGTTGACCGCATCGCCAGGTCCTTTCATATGCCCGTGGGCGAAGAGACTTCAGCATCCGTCCTGCAGGACGCACTGCTCTGGCGCAGTTTTGCAGAGCCCACGGAACTCATGCTGTTCTGGAAGGATAAAGAGCGCCGCTTCGTTGGGGCTAATAAGGCCTTTCTCGATTTCTTTGGTTTTGCGGGACTCGAGAATATTATTGGAAAGACCGATGACGAGCTTTCCCTGCATATAAACGACCGTCCGTTCCGTGAAGTGGAAGAAAAAGTCCTGCAAACCGGCAGGACCGACCATTGGCGTCTCGGGGAATGTGCCGTGAAGGGAAAATCTGTCCTCGTCTTTTCGACGAAGTACCCGC
Organism: Mitsuokella apri; assembly: GCF_051886055.1. NCBI lineage: Bacteria > Bacillati > Bacillota > Negativicutes > Selenomonadales > Selenomonadaceae > Mitsuokella > Mitsuokella apri. The sequence goes on from NZ_JBJEXT010000052.1 coordinate 27,330, forward strand.
TGTACCGCAGCGGACGCGTTGCAGGGCTCATCGGGATTGCCTGGCCGATGGAAGAGACGCAGCGCAATTATCAGAATGCGACATACGATGAAGATACAGGACTGCTCAATTACCGCGGCATGCTCATAAGCGGGATTGAGTTCATGGATAATTATCTGCGCAATGGCCAGGATTTTGCTGCCGTCTATTTCTACGTGCCGGCCTTTGACAAGATCGCGCAGAAATATGGCGAAGAGACGCGCCTTCATCTTCTGCAGCGCATAACGGACGTGATTTACAAACGGCACAGGCGCGGCGGCATCCTCGCCCATATCGGCTCCTGCCGCTTTGTCGGTTTTTTCCCGAAAGACAAGGGCGACGTCAGCACGCGCGTTTTGGAGGTCGCCAATGCCATCCATGAAATCCGCTCCATCGACGGCTTTCCGTGCACGCTTTATCTGCAGTATGCGATTGGCTATGGCTCCGAGACGGAAAATATCGAGGCCCTGCTTCATCTGCTGGTCGGACGCATTGAAGAAGCACAGAAAAACAAGCTCGGCGAGTCCATCTACATCGGCGACCGCATCGCGTTTGACCGCGAGAAATTCGACTATATGGATGAGCGCATCTACATGTGCGACCCCGAAACGTACGATCTCGTCTACCTCAATCGAGCCGAATACAGGGATTTCCATCTGCCGGACGATTTTTCGTGCGAGGGGAAGAAATGCTACGAGGTTTTTGGCGACGGCAAGGCACCCTGCGAGTTCTGCACGAATCATCTGCTGCGCCGCGACCGCTTCTACAGCTGGACGCATCACAACGCCGTGTCGGGAAACGACTATCTGCTGCGCGACACCTTTGTGCCATGGCGCGGCAAAAATTACCGCTTCTCGATGGGCATCAACCTCAATGAATATTTGAACCGTGACATTGCAGCCAACGAAATCCTGTACCGCGAGGCATCGATCAATGATGCCATCAGCCTTGCTATGGGTGAGGACGACCCATCCGAGGGCATCCGCAAGCTGCTTTGGAAAATCGGTTCTGAACTTTCTGCCGACCGCATCTGCATTTTTGAGCTCGATGAGGGCGGCAGTACAGTGGGCAATACGTATGAATGGTGCAGGAGCGGTGTCGAACCGATGCGGGAAAAGATGCAGCATCTGCCGCTGAATCCCTGCTATATTTACGAAAATTTCCGCGAGAATCATCTCGTCATGATTCCCGATTACCCGAAATACATCAAAGAACATCCGGATGCACAGACCTATCTGCCGGATATCCACCGCTTTGCGGCCGTGCCTTTAAAGATTGCCGGACAGATTATCGGACATTTGCAGATTGTCAATCCGCAGATGTCGCTTTTCCGCGCGACGAACTTCCTCATGATGACGCTGAGCCGCTTTATTGCGAGTATGATCCGCAGCCGCAGGTCCCTGCGGGAGCTTGAGCGCATGAGCTGCCGCGACCAGCTCACGGGCCGTTTAAACCGCCATGGACTCAGTCAGTATTTTGCCTCTTTGCCGGAACATACGTCGTGTGCCTTTATCTTTGGCGACATCAATGGCCTCAAGCGCATGAATGATGAGCACGGCCATGAGGCCGGCGACCGCCTGATTACGACAGTTGCCGATATCATGCACAAAAAGCGGAAAGAAACGGGGAAAGGACACGTCTTCCGCATGGGCGGCGACGAATTCCTCATTATCATTGAAAACATCGGCGAAAAGCAGGCAGAGGCTTTTCTGACGGATTTGCGCGCATCCTTCCGCAAACACGGCGTCAGCGTGGCGCTCGGACACCTCGTCTGTATGACACCGCTTGAAAGCATGGACCCGATCCTCGTAAAGGTGGACCGGGCGATGTATGAGGACAAGGAAAAGATGAAAATGAGTAAGAAAGAATGAAAATATGAAGCATATGAGTATCCGAGACTTCAGGGAAAAACTGCATAAACATGGTATCGCCTGGATTCCGGCAGCGGTTTTCCTCGTCGGTGCGGTGGTGTGGGCCTTTGTCATGCATGCCCTTTATGTGCGTGAAGTGGCAGCGATGCACGAACGCGCGCATCTCGATGCCCGCATTTATGCCGACGAGCTGCAGCAGGATTTCGTGGACAGCGAGTCCATGCTCAGAGCACTCAATCTGGCGATTGCCAATGAACCGAACCACAAGATGCGGAATTTCCAGACCGTTGCCGCGCATATGCTGGCGAAAAATGGCGCACCATTGGAATCCATCCGGTTAGCGCCGCAGGGCATTGTCACCGATATTTACCCGGAGGACAGTCAGGAACGCCGCCAAAAATTTAATCTGTTCCAGGATGACGATACGATTGCGGCTATTGCCCGGGAAAGCAAAAATTCTGGAGAACTGACAGTGCAGGGACCGGTGGACTTGCAGCGGGGCGGACAGGCCCTTATTATGCGCATGCCGGTTTTTGTCCTTGACAATGGGAACGAGAAGCCTGTATTCTGGGGCTTTATCATCGCCGTCATCAAGACGCCGGACATCTTCGCCAATACCGTGCAGAATCTCAGCCGCACGGATTTTGCGTATGCACTGGAAAAGACGGAGATAGGCGGCAGCAGCTATCAGACGGTATTGCGTTCCGAGGAAAAGGTCGTGGCGCCGGAGCAGTTTGAATTTTTCTATGGCGGTTCCACATGGCGGATGCTCGTCTCGCCAAAAGGCGGCTGGCGTCATGACCCGTTCCTTGAATACATCGGCGCGCTGAGCTTTGTCTGCCTGACGCTGCTCACCATCCTGATTTGGTTTTTGCTGTCCTTGCGCAAGCGGCAGGAAGGCATCCGCCGCTTGGCAGTTACCGACCATTTGACGGGGCTTTTGAACCGTCACGGCATTGAAGGGGCCGTCAGGGCGTTTACCGAAGCAAAGGGAGATGTTCCCCTGGTCGTCGTACAGCTCGATATCGACGACTTTAAATTCATCAATGATGTCTATGGCCATGCGGCCGGCGATGCCGCTCTGCAGCACCTGGCGATGCTCATGCATATCTGTTTCCCGAAAGACGCGATTCTCGGCCGTATGGGCGGCGATGAGTTCCTCATTGTACTCTTTGACCGCAATATCAGGAAGATGGAGCGCATGGTCTATGATTTTGGCGCAGTGCCAAAAGAATTCAACTATGGCAATCGGGGCTATCATTATACGGTTTCCATGGGTTATGCGGTACTGGCGCCGGATTCCCCTGACGGGCAGACACCCAGAGAGGTCTGGCATGCGGCGGATGTGGCCCTTTACACCATCAAGATGCGCGGCAAGAACGGCTGCTGCCGCTTCGCACCGGGCATGGCGAAGATGCGCAACGTCCAGCTCGGCTTTTCCCTGCGCGACCTCGCCATCCATCTGCCAGCCGCCATCCTCATTTACGAGGCAGAGGATGAGAACATCCTCTTTGCCAATGATGAACTCGTCAAGATGTTTGACTGCGACGACCTCGACGATTTTATGGCTTACACGAAGAGCAATTTCCGCGGCATCGTGCATCCGGAGGATTACGACCGCGTAGAAACGAGCATCTGGCGGCAGATTTATCTCAATAAGCTCAAAGGCTGTGCCGATGATGCCGTCGATTACCGCATCGTCACGAAGAAGGGGAAGATTGTCTGGGTCATCGACCGCGGGCGGCTCGTCAGCAGCGAATACTTTGGCCGCATCTTCTATGTCGTCCTCATCAAGGATAATGAAATGGAAGAAAGGATGGACCGCTTCTCATGATTTTTTGAGGAAAAGCCTCGGGCCGGGTTGATGCAGCCAAGGAATCGTGATATAATAACGGCAAGATATATGTAAGACACGCAACGATGCGGTAAACCCGCACCCTGCGTGTCTTTTTCTTTTATTGTGTTGGAAAAAGAGAGGGGCATGCCTTATGAGAAGCTTTCCACTGTTTGTTGAGCTTGAAGCCAAACGTGATACCGTCAATGCCAAATTTCACCGCGAGACAGAGCCGCAGATTATCGAACGCCTGAAAGAGTTCGGCTTTGCGCCGCGCGAGGACGGGGATGACCACGATATGTACATTAAGGAGAAGAGTACGGGCAATCTCTATCTTCTGACCTGCAGCGCCTATGAGATTACGGTCATGTTTGAGCACATCAAGACGGGCGAAGGCATTAAGATCTGCGAGATCAGCAATTTTGCCCTGAGTGCCCACACCATCATGAACATCATCATTGCCTCGATTGACAGCTGGCTGCAGTACGGTGTTGTCTACGACTACCGCACGGCACAGCATTTTACGGAAGGCAGCGAGACGGCTGCGGCAGCCAGATAAAAAACGAAAACAGCACAGGGGAGCAAAGAGAGAAAAGGAAGTACAGCGAAGCCGTGAGAAAGCACGCAAAACGCGCAAAAAATGGTATAATGATTTTTAGAGTCGATTTTAGCAGAATGAAAAGGGGAATGCATCGATGAAGAAAATCATAGCGGCCAGTCTCATGGTCCTCGCACTCTGCCTGCTCGCACTTGGCTGCGGACAGGCCAAGCTCACTTCTCAGGAAGTCAAGGGCAGCGTGACAACGCTGCAGATGGACCTGCCATTTACGCTCGAGCAGCAGGCCAAAGAAGTCGCGGCGCAGAACGATTACGTTACGAAAATCACGGATAACCGCATCACGCAGGCCAAGGGCATGGATTTCCATCTGACGCAGTTCACGACGTACGTCATGAATCAGGATAAGATGAAGGCCGATGCCAAGACAGCCGAAAATCAGAAGAAGTTTGAAGAAAAAGCCCTCGATGGCTATCTGACGGCTTTTGAGAAAAACGCCAAGGCCACGGAGAAATCGCGCGATGCTAAGACGGTGACGATTTCGGGCAAGGACGCGACGGTCACGACCGTACAGTGCAAGATGAAGGGCGAGGATGAAACGCTCAAGGTCGTCTTCCTGCCGCTCCCCGAGGAGTATTGGTTCATCGCTTTTGCCTATCCAAAGGAACACGAGGATGACCAGGGCAAGCTGGCTGACAAAATCATCAGCAGTATTCAGGTCAAGGAATAAGCGTGGGAAAAAGAAAAAACACTTTTTACCAGATAATTTTCAGATAGCTTAAGCGTTTTTTCAGATTACCCTGTTACACTATGTTTGTCGATGGGAAAGCCGATATCCCCAAGGGCTCCCACGACAAGTGAAGTGAATCCCACTTCCTCCATTTCTCTCTAATAAGGATAAATGATTCTTTCCCAAGAGAACGGGCAGCTGCTAATCCCACAGCTGTCCGTTTTCGTTTTTTAAGTTTTTTGTAAAAACATGTTGACAAGCTGGGGAAAAGCGTGTAACATAATACAAGTCGCCGCGAGAAACACGGAGTACGAAGGATGAACAAGCCTTGACTGGCAAGCATCTGAAAGCAAAGGGTTTCGAGTTCAGATAAAAAAGAAATTTAAAAAATCTCTTGACAAGCTGAATGAGCTGCGATATAATAATAGATGTCTTAAGGGACAGAAAACAAAAGATTCCGAAAAGACAAAGTTGTTCTTTGAAAACTAAACAATGCAACATGAATCATTTGTGAT
>NZ_JBJEXT010000053.1:0-6268 GCF_051886055.1 Mitsuokella apri
GGGGGATTGTCCTGCGTGAGCCTTCTGTTGTCGCCATAAAGAGTGATACGGGAGATGTTCTGGCTGTCGGTGATGAGGCCAAGCAGATGATTGGCCGTACGCCTGGCAACATCGTGGCCATTCGTCCGATGAAGGACGGTGTCATCGCGGATTTTGACGTGACGCAGGCCATGCTCAAGTATTTCATCCGCAAAGCTATGAATACGAAGTCCTTCGTACGTCCGCGCGTTGTGGTCGGCGTTCCTTCCGGTGTTACGGAAGTCGAGAAACGTGCTGTCATCGATGCAGCACAGCAGGCTGGTGCCCGTGAGGCTTATCTCATCGAGGAACCGATGGCTGCTGCTATCGGTGCAGGCCTGCCGGTCGAGGAAGCTACGGGCAATATGGTCGTCGATATCGGCGGCGGCACGACGGAAATCGCCGTCATTTCTCTTGGCGGCATCGTCACGAGCCGTTCCATCCGCATCGGCGGCGACGAGATGGATTCTGCCATTGTCCAGTACATCAAGCGCATGTACAATCTCATGATTGGCGAGCGCACGGCAGAGGAAATCAAGATCAACATCGGTACGGCCATCGTGACGCCGGAAACGGATACTTCGATGGAAATCCGCGGACGCGACCTCGTCAGCGGCCTGCCCAAGACCATCACGATTCAGGCTAAGGAAATCCGCGAAGCCCTCGGTGAGCCGATTTACAAGATCGTCGATGCCGTCAAGGCTACGCTCGAGAAAACGCCGCCGGAACTCGCTGCCGATGTCATGGATCACGGCATCATGATGACGGGCGGCGGTGCACTCCTCAAAAACCTCGACCAGCTGCTGGCTCATGAAACGGGCATGCCGGTCCTCGTTGCCGAGGATCCTCTCTCCTGTGTCGGCGAAGGCACGGGCAAGTCGCTCGAGAATATTGAACTTCTCAAACGCGTAGTCATGACTTCGAAGAAGCTGAGACAGTGATGAGCGGAAAATACAGGAAGAACAATAAAAAGGGAACGGGCAAAAAAATCGGCATCCTGATTGTCGTGCTGGTCAGCCTGTTCTGCATCATATTTTTCTCAGCCCGCGGCCGCTTTCACGCGCCTGTGGCTGAGCAGGCTGTGTCCATTGTCATGACACCTTTTCAGCGTGCAATTTCGTGGGTCGGCAGTCAGCTCAACTACGTGACGAGCAACATCTGGGAAATTGCCACGCTGCATCAGCAGAATAAGATGCTGCGCAATGAGGTCGAGCAGCTGCGCATCCAAAATCTCCATGCGAGCGAATACGATGCGGAAAATCAGCGGCTGCGTGCCCTGCTTGGGTACAAGCAGACGGCTACGCAGTTTGACCTCGTGGCCGCAAGGGTCATCGGCCGTGAATCGGCGACCTGGTCCAGTGTCATCGAGATCAACCGCGGCACGCGTGACGGTGTTGACGTCGATATGGCTGTTGTGACGGATAAAGGTCTCGTCGGTCATATCATCGAGGCCGGTCCGACTTCGTCGAAGGTCCAGCTGCTCCTCGACCCGCGCTCGTCGGTCGGCACGCTCGTACAGCGTGCGGATTCACGTGTAGCCGGCATCGTTGAGGGCGATATGGACAATCCGACCATGCCGCGCATGGTCAATATCCCAAAGACAGCGGATGTTGAGGAAGGCGATGTAGTTGTGACGTCCGGTTTCGGCGGGGTATATCCAAAAGGCCTCAATGTCGGCGTCGTTTCCGAAATGCGCAACGACGAGGGCGGTCTTTTAAAGATTGCCGTTCTTGAGCCGGCTGTCGACTTCCAGAAGCTTGAGGATGTCATGGTCATCACGGCTTCGCGTGAAGCACCGCCGGAGCCCTTGAAGACGCCGCCGCAGACGCCGGGAACCGAGACGGACCCTGCAGCACAGGCCGCAGAGCAGGAAGCTGAAGCGAATGGAGAGGGAGATTCTTCCGATTCTTCGGATTCGGACTCCTCTGCGGATTCCTCGAGCTCGGAAAGCAGTTCATCTGACGGGGAGGGGAGCGCACAATGAAGAAGGCAGGCGTGACAGCGCTTTTCGTCATCATTCTCTATGCGCTTCAGACCTCGCTGCTGCCGCTCATCGCCTATCATGGCGTGACAGCAGATCTTCTGCTGCTCTTCACGACGTCGATGGCTTTTCTGCGCGGTTCGCGCATCGGCGCATTAGCTGGTTTTTCTGCAGGTCTTCTGCAGGACCTTGCCAGCGGCACATTTCTGGGCATAAATGCTTTTACGCGTCTTCTGCTCGGTTATCTTGTCGGCAAATTTTCCGATGAGGTATTCAAGGAGCAGTTTTTCCTGCCGGTCTTTGCATCTTTAGTGGTGACGACGGCGAACTATTTTATTTTGGCGTTACTTATGCTATTATTAGGGTATCGCTTTAATCTGATGGGACATATGGAGTATACGCTGCTGCCAATGCTCATCTACCAGCTGGTATTTGCTTATCCGGTTCATCGTCTGACTTATGAACTCGAGAAACGATACGGAAAGGCATGACGGCGGCCCTAGTGCGGCAGACGATTTTTTGGCAATGATTAAGGCACCTTGCGGGGTGCCTTTCATTATGGGAGAGATTCGATTTTGGATAATGATGAATTCAACAGCAGATTGCGGACATTGATGGTCATATCGGTCCTGGTCATTGCCGTTCTCATCGGGCGGGCTGCCTACCTGCAGATTTATCAGGGGGAGTATTACAAGGCTCTGGCTGACGGCAACCGCATCCGCATTGTGCCTTCGATGGCACCGCGCGGCACATTTTATGACCGCAACGGACAGCTCCTCGTCACCAACCGTCCAGGTTTCTCGGTTTCGCTGCTGCCGCTCACCGCGCCGATTTCGGATGATGTCATTGCGCGTCTTTCGGATCTTTTGAAGGTGCCGGAAGATGAGATCCGGCAGAAAATTGCCGGTCACAGCGGCTTTAACCCCATCCGCATCAAGACGGATGTCACACCGGATATCGTTTCGATTATTGAGGAACAGAAGAACCAATATCCCGGCGTTGTCATCGAAGTCACGCCAATCCGCGATTACATCCTCAAGCAGGAGGGTGCGCACACCTTTGGCTACGTCAGTGAGATCAACGATGACGAGCTGGCAAAAATGAAGGATGAAGGCTATAAGTCCGGTGATATCATCGGTAAATTCGGCCTGGAAAAAGTATATGATAAGGAACTGCGCGGCGAGAACGGCGGCCAGCAGGTCGAAGTCGATGTATCGGGCAAGCCGGTGCAGATTCTCGGCCGCAAGGAGCCGGTCCCGGGTGATGATCTCGAGCTGACAATCGATATCAATCTGCAGCAGGCGGCGGAGAAGGCCGTGGATGAACAGCTTACGCAGATTGGCGCTCATGCTGCTGCGGCTGTCGTCATGAACCCGCAGACAGGTGAAATCCTTGCCATGGTCAGCCGTCCGGCCTTTGACCCGAACCTTTTTGCGCATGGCATTTCTGCGAAGGACTGGAATCAGCTCAACAACAACCCCTATCATCCGATGGACAACAAGACCATCACGGGTGAATATCCGCCGGGGTCGACGTTCAAAATTGTCACGGGCACGGCCGCCCTTACCGAGGGCGTCGTCACACCGGATGAGCAGATTTTTGACTCGGGCCATCACTGGCTGATTCCGAAGGGCAACGCCGATGGCGAGGCTCTCGGCTGGCTGAATTTCCGTTCGGCTCTCGCTCATTCTGATAACGTTTATTTCTATGAAATGGGCAACCGCCTTGGCATTGACCGCCTCGAAAAATATGCCCGCATGTTCGGCCTCGGCCAGAAGACGGGCGTGGACCTGCCTTATGAGGCTTCGGGCCTTGTTGCCAACCGCCGTTATAAGGAAAAGAACTTTGACGATGGCGAATGGTATCTTTCGGAGACCTTCGATGCCGCCATCGGCCAGGGCTTTAACCTCGTGACGCCGCTGCAGGCTGCGATGGTCATGGGCGAGATTGCAGCTGACGGCAAACGCTATAAGCCGCATGTCGTCAACCGCATCCTGGCTCCAGACGGCAGCGTCGTCAAGGATTTCCAGCCAGAGCTCCTGTCACAGCTCGATGTTCCGGAAGAGGATATCAAGCTCATCCAGGATGGCCTGCACGACGTTACGAAATACGGTACCGCTGCGTCGAGTTTCCGCGGCTTCACGGTCGATATTGCCGGTAAGACCGGTACGGCAGAGAACTCGCAGGGACGCGACCATGGCTGGTTTGTTGCTTATGGTCCTTTTGACAACCCGAATATTGTCGTGGCCGTCATCGTCGAGAACGGCGGTTATGGTTCGCAGTCGGCCGTACCAATCGGACGCAAGATCCTTGAGGCTGCATTCGGACTCAATCAGGACGGCAGCAGTGATAAAAAGTAACAGGCGCAAAAGCGAGAGTGGATAGAGAGGAGAGTCACCAGCCATCATGCATGATGAGATTGTAAAGATCAAAGGTGGAAAAAAGGGCCTGCAGCTGAGTTTTGCAGAAGACGCCTCTTTTGATGACATCTGGAAACACATTGAACAGAAGCTCGAGTCGGGCTCCGGCTTTTTCCTGCGCGGTACTTTGGTACTTGTACCGAGAGAACGCTTTTTAAAGGAAGAATTCGAGAAACTGCAGAAGCTCTTCCATGAGCATGGTCTGATTTGCCGGACGCTGACGAAGGAAGCAGCCGCTGCCAAAGTACCTGCAGAAAGAGCAGGTCGGCCGGAAAGAGCGGCAGCCGTGCAGAAAAAAGACGAACGCGTGCAGGAGATGGTCGTGGTGAACCGCACCCTGCGCGGCGGCCAGGAAATCCGCACCGAAAGCTCGGTGCTGGTCTGCGGCAACGTCAATCCCGGAGCCCAGATCATCGCCGGCGGCAGCATCGATATCCGCGGAACCTGCCGAGGCCTTGTGCATGCCGGTGCTGCGGGCGATACGAAGGCATTCATCATCGCCGATCATTTGATGCCGACACAGATCCGCATCGCCAATCTCATCGCGCGCTCGCCTGACCACATGGAAATGACACAGCGTGCGGAACGCGCTTCAATAAAAGATGGACAGATTGTCATTGAACCGATAGAAAGGTAGGATAAGGGGTATGAGCAAAGTTTATGTAATCACTTCGGGCAAGGGCGGTGTCGGCAAGACGACGACGACGGCAAATCTGGGCGTAGGCCTTGCCATGCGCGGCAAGAACGTAGTCCTCGTCGATACGGATACGGGCCTGCGCAATCTTGACCTGCTGCTTGGCCTCGAAAACCGCATCATGTACGACCTCATCGACGTCGCAGAAGGGCGTGTGCCGTACAAAAAAGCTCTCGTGCGCCACAAAAAATACGAAACCCTTTTCCTGCTGCCGACTTCTCAGGTCAAGGACAAGACGAGCGTCAATCCGGAACAGCTTGTCAAGCTCTGCGAGGACCTGCGCAAGGAGTTCGACTACATTCTCATTGACTGCCCGGCAGGCATCGAGCAGGGCTTTAAGACGGCCATTGCCGCTGCCGATACGGCCATCGTCGTGACAATGCCGGAAATTTCGGCGGTCCGCGATGCCGATAAAATCATCGGCGAGCTCGCGCGTGCCGAGAAAGAGGACATCAAGCTCATCGTCAACCGTATCCGTCCGCAGATGGTCGAAAGCGGCGATATGCTCGATATGAACGACATCAACGATATTCTCTCGATTGACTGCATCGGTCAGGTGCCGGACGATGAGATGGTCGTCACGAGCACGAACAAGGGCGAACCCTGCATCACGATGGAAAATTCCCTTGCAGGTCAGGCTTACCGCAATATCGTCGGACGCATCTGCGGCGAGGATATCCCGTTCATGGAATTCCCGAAGGAAGGCTTCTTCCAGAGACTCAAGCACCGCGTATTTGGGGCATAAGGAGGGACAGGCATGCTGGACAATTTAGTCAAGAAGATTTTTGGCAAACGGGAAAAATCCGGCCAGATCGCGCATGACCGTCTCAAGGTCGTGCTCATTCATGACCGCGCCAATGTTTCCCCGGAAGTCATGGAGAACCTCAAGAATGACATCATCAAGGTAATCTCCAATTATATGGATATCAATCAGAAGGATATGGACATTTCCCTCGAGAACGACGACAATTCCGTCGCCCTCGTGGCCAATATCCCGGTCAACCGCATGAAGCATGATGCGGGCAAGAGAAATGAGAAGTGAGAAGACTTAAGCAATGATGAACAAACGTTATCTGCGCCGTACGGATTACATCCTCATCGCTGCGACGGCGGCCATCATCATCATGAGCCTCGTCATCATCGGCAGTGCGACGC
>NZ_JBJEXT010000054.1:0-5838 GCF_051886055.1 Mitsuokella apri
TTGACGGACAAGAGAGAGCCTTCGCGGATTTCGGCAGCGAGTTTTTTACGGCCGGTCGGGTTGATGCGTTCGCCAATCAGCACGGTAGGCAGGTCCTTGTCGACGCAGACGGATTTGCTGCGGCTGGCGAGCCAGAGACGCTTTGGCATGGCTGGACGCTCCGGCTCTTTGGCATTCTTGAGGGCATTGGCAAGTGCCTTGATATGAGCAGGGGTTGTGCCGCAGCAGCCGCCAAGGTACGTGGCACCGGCTTCAAGCAGCTTCGGCGCCCAGCTGCCAAAATCCTCAGGTCCCATCGGGAAATGCGTCACGCCGTCGACGAGCTGCGGCATGCCGGCATTTGGCTGAACGCTTATCGGGCAGTCGCAGTTCTCGGCGAGAATCCTGACGATGGGCACGAGTTGCTCCGGTCCAAGCGAGCAGTTGACGCCGATAATGTCAGCGCCCATGTGCGAAAGGATGATGGCGGCCGACTGCGGGTCCGTACCCGTGACGGTGCGGCCGTCATCGCTGTAGGTCAGCTGGCAGATGACGGGAATCTGCGGAGCAATTTCTTTGGCGGCGAGCAGCGCGGCACGCATTTCCTGAATATCGATGCAGGTTTCGATGATGAAGTAATCGACGCCTGCTTTGGCAAGAGCGGTGGCCTGCTCAAGGAAGCAATGATACGCATCCTCAAAGTCAAGGTCACCGAGCGGGCTGATGAAACGGCCCGTCGGACCCATGGAACCTGCTACCTTGGCACGCGCGCCAGCGGCTTTTTTGGCGATTCTGACCGCGGCCGTATTGAGTTCTTCGACGCGGTCTTCGAGGCCGTAATGGTCGAGCTTCAGCCTGCTGGCACCGAAGGTATTCGTCTCGATGATGGTAGAGCCGGCCTCGATATAGGCTTTATGGATATTTTCAACGACTTCGGGATGTTCGATGTTCATGAGTTCGGGGCAGCCGCCCGGTTCGAGTCCGCCGGCCTGCAGCATGGTACCCATGGCACCGTCAAAAATATGGATCATGGCGCAATTTCTCCTTTATGAGCTGGTGTGAGCTGAAATAAAATTCTTTATAAACATACTAATATTATATGTATTTCCTGTCAATATACTCTGTTTTTCCGAAGTACTTTATTTTACGGCTTTGCGTGAGGGACAGTCGATTTTATCGCAGGCAGCACAGCCGTTAGGGGAGTGAGGGGCTGTTTCGTTACCCTTTACTTCCTTATATAAGCCGATGATGGCCGTGACGCTTTTGCGCGGCACGAGCATCTTGCTTTCGGACAGGGTGATGCCGATCGTCTCGCATTTTGTCGTGCGGATGAGCTCGGGCTGCTGTTCAAGCGGCCAGTCGCCGTAGCCGGGGCTGAAGCGCCAGCGCATGCCGTAGCCTTGAGCTGCCATTTTCGGCTTGATGGCCTTTTCCATGCCATCGGCCAGCTGTTCGACGGCCGTGGTCGCCGCGGCATCGAGGAGAACGCTTGAGGCGTATTCTCCATTCGCAAAGCGCTTTGTGACCATGTCCTCGATGCCTTCGCCGACTGTGACGGCCAGCAGGATGACTTTGTCGCAGCCCGCGAGGTGTCTGCCGATTTTCGTGCCTATAATATGGAAAGGCGGCTCGGCTTTGACAATCTGATTTTCACAGTCGTAGTCATAAAGCTGCCAGATGCCGCGCGGCTCTGCGAGGAGCCGTGCATCCTGACAGGCCTCTTCAATCAGGCGTTCATCAAAGTCCTTGGCGCGCATGAGGCCGGCGTAACGGCGTGTCTCTTTGGGGTCAATCTGCAAGAGTGGTGCGTTGTAAACAGGCATGGAATCACCCTCCTTGATAAATTTTTAAAATGTTTCACGTGAAACAATGGCATTTTTCGCGATTTCATATTATGATATAGAAAACAGGGCAGTCAGGGACGTGTGCTGATGCCCAAGCGATTTCATAGAAATGTTACAATGTAACAATTATACCGATTCTAACATGCTTTTACAAGGAATACCGTGTAGTTTGTTACATGACAGAGGTTCAAAGAGAAAAGAAAGTGGTGAAGTTCGTGGCAAAGATTATTGCGGTAGCCAATCAGAAGGGCGGTGTCGGCAAGACGACGACATCGGTAAATCTCGCGGCTTGTCTGGCAGCGAAGGGGAAGAAGGTCCTGCTCGTTGACTGTGACCCTCAGGGCAATGCTTCAAGCGGCTATGGCATTGATAAATCTGCACTCGATACGACCATTTATCAGGTCATCATCAATGGTACGGATATTCATGAGGCCATCGTCAAGACGGAATTTGACGTCGATGTGCTGCCAGCCAATATCGAATTGGCCGGTGCCGAGGTCGAACTCGTGGCGGCCATCTCGCGTGAGACGCGTCTCAAACGTGCGTTGGAGCCAGTCGAAAAAGATTACGATTACATCCTCATCGACTGTCCGCCGTCCCTCGGCCTTTTGACACTGAACTCGCTCGCAGCGGCGGACTCGGTGCTCATGCCGATTCAGTGCGAGTTTTACGCACTCGAGGGCGTTTCCCAGCTCATGAATACGATTGAACTCGTGCGCAATAACTTAAATGCGCATCTTGAGGTAGAGGGCGTGCTCATGACGATGTACGATGGCCGCACGAGACTTGCGGAACAGGTCGTGGCGGAAGTCCGCGAGAATTTTGGTGATCTCGTCTATAAGACGATGATTCCGCGCACGGTCCGCCTCAGTGAGGCACCGTCGTATGGCGAACCGATTCTTTATTATGACAAGCGTTCCAAGGGAACGGATACGTATATGAAACTGGCAGAAGAGGTGATGGCTCATGGCAAATAAGGCTCATGGGGGCCTCGGCAAGGGTCTCGGTGCGCTCCTCAAAAACCGCGAGATCACGCCGGCCAAGGACCAGGTACAGGAAATCCCTGCCGCAGAGATTCAGGCCAACCGCTATCAGCCGCGGCAGAATTTTGATGAAGAAGCCCTGCAGGATCTGGCTGAATCCATCAGGCAGTATGGCATTCTGCAGCCGCTCATCGTGCGCCGCCTGCCCGAAAAGGGCTATGAACTCATTGCCGGCGAACGCCGCCTGCGCGCCGCGCGTCAGGCAGGACTTGAAAAAGTACCCGCACTTGTGAGAGAATATAACGATGCGGAAATCAGCGAGATTGCCCTCATCGAGAACATCCAGCGCGAGAATCTCAATATTATTGAAGAGGCAGAGGCTTATGCCTTCCTCATGAAGAATTTTGACTTGACGCAGGATATGCTCGCCAAGAAGGTCGGCCGCAGCCGTCCGCATATCGCCAATTCCCTGCGCCTTTTGGACCTTGCCGAGGGCATTCAGGATATGCTGGTAGCAGGTGATATGCACATGGGGCAGGCAAGGCCGTTGCTCGCGCTCAAGGATAAAGAGCTGCAGCTTGAAGCTGCCGATTATATCTTTGAACAGCATCTTTCCTCGCGTCAGGCAGAGGAACTCGTGCATAAGCTGCTCGAAAATCCGGCTTATCTGCAGCAATTGGCAGATAAAGATGAAAAAAAGGCCAAGCAGCAGGAGACTGGGCAGGCCGATGCTTTTTATCAGGAAGCGGAGAACCGTCTGCATGAATTCTTCGGCACGAAGGTCAACATCCGCTCCGGCAAAAAGAAAAGCCGCATCGAAATTGAGTTCTACTCAGAAGATGACCTTGAGCGGCTGCTCGAGCTGCTGGCAAAATCCCGTCAGGCAGAGGGAAATACCGCTGCGCCGGATCATTTTACCGTTTGAATCCCGTAATGTTTCACGTGAAACATTTTATTTGATTTATTCTAAGGAGCATTCAATAGACAATGGATATTCAGGAAATCACGAAACTTGCCCTAAACAATATTGTTGTGATCGTCGGCGTGCTCGGCGTCATTGCCGTCATTCTGCTGGCCCTTCTCATCAATCTTTATATGAAGGTCAGCTACATGAAGAAGCGCTATCGCAAGATGATGACGGGCGCGGACGGGGCGAACCTTGAGCGTATGCTCATCGGGCACCTCAATGAGATTCAGAACGTTTCCGATGAGAACGCCGCCATCAAGCAGGAAAATGAGCGTCTCGACGACCTCCTGAAGCTGGCCATCACGCGTGTCGGTGTTGTGCGCTTCCGCGCTTTTGATGATATGGGCAGTGACCTGAGTTATGCCGTTGCCCTGCTTGACTCCTACAACGACGGTGTCATACTCACGAGCATTTTTGGCCGCGAGGATTCGCGCAGCTATGTCAAGCCGGTCGAGAAGGGCCAGTCGACTTACACGCTGATGCCCGAAGAGCAGCAGGCTCTTGACGAGGCGATGCACAAGGGCTCGGCGCAGGCATAATCTTTGTGAAATAGGCTTTGAATTGCGGTAAACCATATGCTATAATAGGCGTAGGTTTACCGCATTATTGTATTTAAAGGCAGTTTTCATCCAGGGAGTGTATGATTTCCGTGGATTATTTTTTTGCTTTGCAATTTGCTTGGACGTTTGCACGTTTAGAGTTTGGAGGTTTCATTTTTGGCTAAGAATGAAGAACAGAAGGCAGCGAAGGGATCTTCAGAGCCGGAACAGGCAGAAGTGACGGATAAGACGACAGTCATGCCGCCCGTGGTACTGCCAGAGGAGAAAAAGCCGGAGGAAGATGCTGCTGCAGAGAAAACGGCAGAGCAGTCTGAGGACAATCCGGACGACGAGGGCAAGAAAGATAAAAAGGATAAGAAAAAGAAGAAGCAGACCATCTATACGATTAAACTGATTCCCGATGATGACGGGGACACGAAGAGTATCCGTCTGCCTGCGCGCGTGCTGAAGTTCGGCATTGCGTCCGTAGCAGCCGGTGCCCTGCTGTTTGTCGGTGCGTTCAGCTATTCGGTTTACAGCACATTTGCCAATCAGAGCGGCGCGTCAGAAATCCGCGAACTGCGTCAGGTCAACAACATCCAGCAGGAACAGCTTTTGCAGCTTTCCAAGAAGGCCAATGCCCTGCAGGATGAGATTGACCAGCTCACACAGCTCGAAAACGACCTGCGCCGCATGTCCGGGGCATCGCCCGCGCAGGACTCTCAGGATGATGGCAGCGGCGACGGTCAGGGTGCCGTAAGCGGCCAGCATGACGGTCAGGGCGGCCCGTATCCGCAGGCGCCGAGCCTTGATAACGTCAGTGAGACGCTCGACAATGTTGAAAAAAGTATCCAGAAGCGCCGTGAGTCGCTTTTAGCCCTGCAGCAGGAGCTCAAGGCTCAGCAGGAAGAAATGGGCCTGCCAAATGGTGCTGTTTCCCTGCCGGGCTCGCTCGTTGGCTCAAGCGTCTCTGTGACGACGCCGACCGGCTGGCCGGCACGCGGTGAAGTCAGCTCGCCGTATGGCCTGCGCTGGAACGGTTCTGATTTCCATCCGGGCATCGATATCGCCAACGACATGGGCACGCCAATCGTTGCCACGGCCGACGGCACGGTCGTCACGGCCGGCTGGAATTCCGGCGGTTACGGCAACATGGTCGATATTGACCATGGCAATGGCATCATGACGCGTTATGGCCACGCCATGCAGGTCGTTGTCAGCGTTGGCCAGCATGTCCGCCGCGGCCAGATTATTGCCTATATGGGCAGCACCGGTTTCTCGACTGGCCCGCACGTCCACTATGAAGTCCGTGTCAATGGCCAGACGGTCAACCCAATCAGTTATCTCTGATATTGATTTCCTATATATAAGGAAAAGAAAATCCATGCAAACGCATTGTTTCGTGTTTGCATGGATTTTTTTATTGTTGCAGCCGCATTTTCGATGAAATATTTTAGAAAGTGGTGGTATTCATGTATACATGTTAAGTTATGGTTGACATGTCAAGTATACATTTTTATAATAGA